>JAWVZJ010000151.1:0-6591 GCA_033722255.1 Thermoanaerobaculia bacterium
ACCCACGTCCTGGCGGACGCGGGTACCCCGCGCCCTCAGGGACCGACCCAGTCTTGGAAATGGTCCTAATGTCCAGTTGCTACCCGGGTAGCCCTCATGCACGTCGCGTTGCTCGGTGCACTCATGGGGATGAAAATCGGAAGAGGACCAGTTGATGGTCTGGGGCCGGCCCTTCGGGTCCGAGAGGGGGGCCGGGAGGCGCGCGAGAAGGAGTGGTTCGGCGGGTCTGATACCCTTCCGGAGTCAGCTTCGAATCGGATCGGACCCGAGTCCTCCGGGGCGTCTCGACTCCGTATTCGACCCAGTATTCCAGTCCAGAGAGGTCAGTTTCGATGGCGGCAAACGATCCCTATCTCTTCACTTCGGAATCGGTCACGGAGGGACATCCCGACAAGATCGCGGACCAGATCTCCGACTCGGTTCTCGACGAGGTGCTCCGGCGCGATCCGGAGGGGCGGGTGGCCTGCGAGACCATGGTCACCACGGGGTTGGTTCTGGTGGCGGGAGAGATCACGACCCATTTCGTCCCCGACTTCCAGGAGATCGGCCGGCGGACTCTGGAGGAGATCGGCTACGTGGACGCCGCCTACGGTATCTCGGCCCGGGAGTGTGCGGTGCTGTCCTCCGTCGATCCGCAGTCCGGCGACATCGCGAAGGGGGTCGATCCCGGAGGCGCCGGTGATCAGGGTCTGATGTTCGGGTTCGCCTGTCGGGAGACGGAGGTCCTGATGCCCCTGCCGATCATGGTCGCCCACGGTCTCACCCGGCGCCTGACCGCGGTCCGGAAGTCGGGAGATCTGGATTGGCTCCGACCGGACGGAAAGAGCCAGGTGACGGTCGAGTACGAGCGGGAGGGAGTTCCCCGGAGGCTCCACACCATCGTGATCTCGACCCAGCACGATCCCTCCGTGAGCCAGGACGAGATCCGGGAGGCGGTGTTCGAGGAGGTCATCCGGCCCACGGTCCGGGACGATCTCCTGGACGACGACCTCGTGATCCACGTCAATCCCACCGGCCGGTTCGTCACCGGCGGGCCCCAGGGGGACTGCGGTCTCACGGGCCGGAAGATCATCGTCGATACTTACGGTGGCATCGGCCATCACGGAGGAGGGGCCTTCTCCGGAAAGGACCCGACGAAGGTGGATCGGTCCGCGAGCTACATGGCCCGGTACATCGCCAAAAACGTCGTCGCCGCGGGCCTGGCGGACCGCCTCGAGGTCCAGCTCGCCTACGCCATCGGGGTGGCGGATCCGGTCTCGGTCCACGTGGAATCCTTCGGGACCGGAGTGCGTTCGGACGCAGAGATCGAGGGCCTGATCCGGGATCATTTCCCCCTGACCCCGAACGGAATCATCGACCACCTCGATCTGAAGCGTCCGATCTACCGGACCACGGCGGCCTACGGCCATTTCGGCCGAGAAGAACCGGAGCTGACCTGGGAGCGCCTGGATCGGGTCGAACAACTCCAACGGGCTGCAGGTCTCGGAGACGAGCTCTCGGTCAGCTCCGGCTGAGTCGATCGGTCCGGAAAGGCGGCGGTGGAAAAGCGGCAGATCGTCGAGACCCTTCTCGAAATCACGAAGCTGCTGGAGATCGAGGGCGCCAACCCCTTCCGGATCCGGGCCTACGAGAACGCGGCGAGAGCCCTCCGGGGAACGACGGACGACATCGGGGACCGGGTGGAGGCCGGGACCCTGTCCGAGCTGCAGGGAATCGGGAAGGGCCTGGCCGAGGCCATCGAGACCCTCTACCGGACGGGAACCCTGGAGCTGCACCGGGAGCTGAAGGAGAGCTTCCCGCCGGGCGTCCTGGAGCTGGCGCAGATCGACGGGCTGGGAGCGAAAAGGCTCCGGGTTCTTGTGAAGGAGGAGGGGATCGCCACCCCCGAGTCCCTGGAGGACGCTTGCCTGGAGGGTCGGGTGGCCGAGCTGCCCGGTTTCGGCGAGAAGACCCAGGCCAACATTCTCCGGTCCCTGGAGGAGCTGGCCCGCTACCGGGAGAGGCATCTCCTCTCCGACGCCCTGCGGTTGGCGGATCGGCTCCGGGATCATCTCGCGGAGTCCGGCTGGACCGCGCATGTCGCCGGGAGTGTCCGGAGGGCTCGGGAGACGGTGGGAGACCTGGATTTCGTTCTCGCCGTCCCCGGGGAGGAGCGGGAGGAGGTCGCGGAACAGCTGCAAAGCCATCCCGAGGTGGAGCGGACGGTGGCCGCGGGAGAGACCAAAGTCACGATCCGGGTGGTCGGAGGATGGCAGGTCGATTTCCGCCTGGTGGAGGACGAGGAGCTCCCTTCGGCCCTCCATCACTTCACCGGCAGCAAGGAGCACAACATCCAGATTCGGGGCCGGGCCAAGGACCGGGGATTGCTCGTCAACGAGTACGGGCTCTTCCGGGGAGAGGAACGGCTCTCGCTGGAGGACGAGGAGGACCTCTTCCGGGTCCTGGATCTGGCCTTCGTCCCCCCGGAGCTCCGGGAGGGTGACGGGGAGATCGAGGCGGCCGAGCAGGGCGCGATTCCGGTCCTGGTGGAGGTCGGCGATTGCCGGGGCACCTTCCACGTCCACACCGACTGGAGCGACGGGACCGCGTCACTCCGGGTCATGGCCGAGGCCGCCCGGGATCGGGGATGGGAGTACCTTGGCATCGCGGACCACTCCCGGGCGGCCGGCTACGCTGGTGGGCTGTCGCCGGAGGAGCTCCGGGAGCAGGGGAGGGCCATCCGGGAGCTGAACCGGGGGTGGGACGACTTCCGCCTCTTCCACGGTGTCGAGTGCGACATCCTCGTGGACGGCCGCCTGGATCTGCCGGACGAGATCCTCTCCGAGCTCGACTACGTGGTGGTCTCGGTGCACTCCCGGCTGGACCTTCCGGGACCGGAGATGACTCGCAGGGTCACGGAGGCCCTGGAGAACCCCTACGTGACCATGCTCGGGCATCCCACGGGTCGACTGTTGCTCCGGCGAGAAGCTTCCGAGCTGGATCTCGACGCCGTCCTGGCCCGGGCGGAGGCGTTGGGAGTCCTGGTGGAGGTCAACGCGAGCCCCCGGAGATTGGATCTGGACTGGAGACATCTCCGGGGCTGGCTGCGAGCCGGGAACCTGACCTCCATCAATCCCGACGCCCACGACCCTTCGTCCCTCGATTTCGTCCGCTACGGAGTGGCGGTGGCCAGGAAGGCCTGGGCCACGCCCGGAGAGATCCTCAACTGCCTCCCTCTGGCGAAGGTGGAGGAGTTCCTCCGGGACCACCGCAGGCGTCGAGTCGAAGGCTCGGAGTGACCCGAGCTCCGATCCGGCTCCGGAAGGACTGCGGCGCCGAGATCTGGAGCATCGGTCGCACCCGGCGCGCTCGCATGTCGGAGCATCCCGGGGTCTCCTGGACCGGGGGAGATTCCGTCGCGTTGCTACCGGACCGTTCGAGCCGGTCCTCGGGTCGGCTCCCTTGCCTTCGAGAGGGCTGTCCGGTCAGGTCCGGACGCCGAGGAAGAGATAGATGGAGAAAGTGGCGAAGATCAGGGCCGGGGACCAGACGGCGGCCACCGGAGGCAGGGCTCCCGTCTCGCCGAGGGTGGTGAAGAAGGCGAACACCCCGAGAAGGATCATCCCCAGAATCAGAGACATCCCCAGTCCGTAGAGGGCGCCCTTGCGGCCGATCCGGAAGGCGAAGGGAAGGGCCACCAGGGCCATCACGAAGGAGATGGCGGGGAAGGCCACCTTGTTCTGGAGCTCCACCTGGAGCTCCGGGACCTTCTGACCCCTGCGCTCGAGCTCGTCGATGTACCGCCTCAGCTCGCCGTAGGACATCTGCTCCGGTCGTCGAACGTCGGACATGAAGTAGTCCGGGGGCTCGGTGTAGGGGGAGTATCGGGGCTCCTCGAACGGTTCGAAGCGGCTCGAACGGGGACCGAAGGTCCGGACCCACCCGTGGTCCAGGACCCATCGTCCGTCCACCCACTGGGCCTGCTCGGCGAAGAGGCGTCTCTCGAGGCGATGCTCTTCGTCGAACTGGTACACCTGGAGATCCTTCATCCGGAGACGGACGGGATCGAAGAAGAGGTAATTGAAGATGTACTCGCCGTTCTTCCCGAAGATCCACTGTCGATCCACCCGGTAGGTCCGGGAGATCTCCTGCCCCTCCATCCTGTCCTTGAGCCGGGCGACTTCCGCGTTGGTGGCGGGCAGGACCTCCGATTGGAGAAGGGCGCTCCCGAGGGCGATCAGGAGCGCCCCCACCAGGGCGGGGACGGCGATCCGAAAGAGGCTGACTCCCAGGGCCTTGCAGGCGACGATCTCGTTGGTCCGGGACAGGAGGGTGAAGGTGAGGAGGGTGGTGACGAGGACGAAGATCGGTGCGATCTCGAAGAAGATCTGAAGAGAGAGAAACAGGTAGTAGCGGAGGATCACCCCGGCGGACACTCCGTGCTCCAGGATGTCGTCCACGTTGTCCGTCAGGTCCGCCACGATGTAGAGGATCGAGCCGGACACCGTGACCAGGATGAAGACCCGGAAGAAGAGACGCAGCACGTAGCGATCGACCAGATTCGGGAAGCGGAGGGTGGGGCGGGGGATCCGGACCAAGACCTGGGCCTCCTCTCGTCGCTCCATCCGGGCCTCCCGGCGCTCCTCCCGTCGCTTCCTGCGCCGCTCCTTGAACCGTCTCAACTTCGAGGCGAGCACCGTCCGGACCCACCGGTCGAGACGGGAGAGGAGAAGGCTCTTGTCCCGGTTGCGCTGGGCCAGGAGGAACGCCCCCAGGACGGTGAAGACCAGGTTCGGGAGCCACATGGCGAGCCAGGGCTGGAGCCTTCCCATCCGGGCCGCGTCCTCCCCGTTGCTGATGAAGATGTAGTAGACGAGGATCACCACGATCGACATCGCGAAGCCGGAGGATCGGCCCCCCTGTCGATTGTTGAAGCCCAGGGGAACGGCGAAGAGCCCGAAGACGAGGCAAGCGGCGGGGATCGAGAACTTCTTGTGGATCTCCACCCGGGCCAGACGCTGGAGCTCGGGCGAGCGGTCGGGATCGTCCTTCCATTCCAGGAGCTCGGGAATGGTCAGGGAGCGGACGGTCCGGGAGGATTTGGCCCGGAACCGCTCCCGCTGCTCGGTGGAGAACCGCTCGGTCACGGTCACCGTCTGGCGATCGTTCCGGAAGATCTCGTAGCTCTCGGGGGAGTCCAGGTTCACCTTGTGGGTCGACGCGTCCACGAGGGTGAGTTGAACCTGCTCACCGGCGTCGTCGACCCGGAGCCCGCCCCGCTCGGCCACGGTCACCATGCTCTCCGACTCCGGGACCGAGGGCGCCAGGAAGACTCCCTGCCAGCGCCGGGCCTCGCCGGGAGGGGTGTCGAAGACGTAGAGCACGATGCCGGGCCACTCCTCGTAGAAGACCCGGGGTTCGACCTGTCGGGAGGCGGTCTGGGCGGTGATCTCGATGAATTTGCTCTCGTAGGCGGAGTTCGCCCGGGGAAGAATCTCGGTCATCAGGCCCACGTTCCCCAGGAACAGGACCAGAGAGAGGATCAGGATCGGGCGATAGAGGGCGAACAGGCTCATGCCCGTCGCTCGCATGGCCACGAGCTCCCCGTCGGAGGCCAGGCGTCCGATGGCGATGAGGATCGCGAACAGCAGGGCCATGGGAATGGTGAGGACCAGGATGCTCGGAAGGTGGTAGGCGACGAGCTCCAGGACGCTGGTGAAGCTGAGCCCCCGACGGATCACCATGTCGGCAGACCGGAAGAGGAAACGGATCAGCATGATGAAGGTGTAGACCGTGAACCCCAGGGCCAGGGGTCCGAGGGTCTCGGACACTAGATAGCGATCCAGGCGCCGCATGGATCCGAATTATGGCATCGGACGGTTCGGAGGCGGAACGCTGGGTCCGAAAGGCTGGCAGGGGACCCCTCGGGACGGGTCGCCTTCCGGCCGCTGTTCGGTGGTGGGGGGCGCTGAGGGGAAGGCGCGACTGGCTCGGAGACTCTACCGGCCCGTCGATTGTAGCGTCCGATAAGATGGATTATGTAAACCCCAGCCTCGACTCAGATCGGTGAAGGGTTCACAGCCTCGGCCCACTTCGGTCCTCCCCCCCCGCGCCGTCTCCTCCGTCACCCAGAGCCCTCTCTGCTCGGAGCCGTCGGGTGAGCACGGTTCGTCACGCTCCTCTGGATTCCCCGGAACTCCGCGCGATGGGGTCCTCGCCACCTTGCGTGACGAAACGCCGGCGGACGCCCCGCGGGCCGCCATGCAAGTAGATCTCCTCGGGCACCGAGGTCTACTCTGAAGATAATGGGCCCTGAGCGGGATCAGAAAGCGCTCGCAGTCCCTGAGGGGCCCGCCGTCGGACCCTGCCGGCCGCGCCGAGGCCAGCGAACAGTCCCTTGACCATTTTCACCCTCAGGGATTCCCGACGCAACACCACGGGCAGGCATGACTTCCAGGAGACCGATTCGTCCCCGAGGGCCGGGTCGCCGGGTAGATGGAGTTCTCGCTGCCCTTCCCTATCGGGGTTCGTCCCTGAGAGCGATTCGGAGGGGAAGCTTCGTCCCGCGGGGGGAGAGGCTCCCTCAGGTGTCTTCGGCCTCCTCCTCCCGAC
>JAWVZJ010000152.1:0-6587 GCA_033722255.1 Thermoanaerobaculia bacterium
ATCTCGGAAACCCGGCCGTGGGGCAGGAACTACGACGTCTTCCCCGATGGCTGGCTCCTGGTGAGACGCCGCGAGTCGAGGCCGATTCGGGAGGTCCAGCTGATCTGGAACTGGAACCGGGAGGTAGCGGAGAAGCTGGGGTTGAACTGACGAGGCGCTACGAACCCCTCACGCCGACGACAGCTCGGCTCCCGCGTAGATCGCGTCCAGGGTCATCGATACGTCGAGCCCCGCTCTTCGCCAGCTCGCTCAGGGAGCCCGGTCCCGGCCCTCGGCGTGGGCGGGAGGCGAGGTGGCCTCCAGGGCCCGGAAATCGGAGAGGATCCGGTAGGTGTGCTCGGCACCCCGGGGAACCACCCAGGAGTCCCCGGGCGTCAGCCGGACCGTCTGGCCTTCGGAGATCAGCTCGGCCTCGCCCTCCAGGACGTAGCCCACCGTCTCGTAGTCCCGGGAGGTCGGGGCCTTCTCGTCCGTGGGCCCCTCCTCCCACAGGCGCATGGAGAGCTTGGTTCCCGAAGCCAGGTACCGCTGTCCCATCGGTCCCTTCGGGGAGTGGCTGGAATCGATCTTTTTCACGGTCGTGTCGGTCATGGTGGGTCCTCCCTTGCCAATCCATCGGACTGCTCGGCGGGACGGTCGCAGACCCAGGGTCCACCGTGGCCGCCGTCGAGAGTCCCGGAACACGGTGAATCGTAGGGATCGGACCGCCCATTCGGTGGAAATGGGGTGCAAGTAGGTTGCCAGGGTCCCCGCAGGCCCTCGCATCCTTCGGCCGCAGCGAGTGGGCTGGAGCTCGGACACGGTGGCCATTCGCGGGCCTTCGCGACATTTTCGGCCCCGATTCCGAGAGGGGGTCCCGGATCGATCTCTCGATCTTCGGGGCTCGACCCTCGACCCTCGCTCAGAAGTCCCTCGATTCGTTTCCCATGAGGCTCTCCCTCGAGCTCCTATAATCCGGCCATGAGCGATGATGCCTCCGTGTCCCTGGACGAGCTCGCCGACTACCTGGCCGACTACCTGGCCATCGACGAGGTCTCCGACTACGGACCGAACGGGATTCAGGTCGAGGGTCCCGAGAAGATCGGCAAGATCGTCACCGGGGTTTCGGCCTGCGAGGAGCTGTTTCAGGAGGCCGGAAGGCGAGGCGCCGACGCAGTCCTCGTGCACCACGGGATCTTCTGGAGCGGGATGCCGTACGAGCTCACCGGGGTCCAGTACCGACGGGTGGAGCACCTGATCCGGGAGCGGATCGCGCTGCTCGCCTACCACCTGCCCCTGGACCGCCACGAAGAGGTCGGGAACAACGCCGTCGCCTGCCGTCGCCTGGGGCTCGTGGATCTCGAGCCCTTCGGAGACCACGAGGGGACCTCGATCGGCTGGAGGGGGCGGTTCCCGGAGGCGGTCTCGTTCCGGTCGTTCGTGGAGAGCTGCCACCGCCTCTACGGGAGGGAGCCTCTGGCCTTCGGCGCCGACGATGCCTCGATCACGGAGATCGGGATCATCAGCGGCGGGGCCCAGAAGGAGTTCCACGGCGCCATCGCCGCCGGCCTCGACGCCTTCGTCACCGGCGAGGTCAGCGAGTGGGTCATGAACCTGGCCCGGGAGTCGGGAGTCGGCTTCGTCTCCGCCGGGCACTACGCCACCGAGCGCCTCGGGGTCCAGGTCCTGGGGGACCACCTGGCAGAGCGCTTCGGGCTCGAGGTGGAGTACGTCGAAGTGCCGAATCCGGTCTGAGACCGGCTGGAAGACGACCTGCGGTGTTCCCCCTCGGGAATCTGTGGCATCCGAGGGGTAGCGCTGGAGGATCGGCGCCCATCCCGCCCACCGTCAAGACCATCCATGTGGCCCGCTACGCCACCCCGGGAATCGTCCAGACCGGCAACGACGAGACCCGTTCCGGAGGGCATCCGACCAAGGAAACCACTGGCCAGCAGGCGCTGGTCAGACGCGCGTGGGCCGGGCCTTCTCGAAGAGCCGGAAGAAGTTCTCGGTGGTCCGCTCCTCCACCTCGTCGCGGCTCCAGCCGAGCTCCCGTCCCAGTCGCTCGGCGATCTCCACCGTGTAAGCGGGCTCGTTCGGCTTCCCGCGATGAGGAGTCGGGGCGAGGTAGGGGGCGTCGGTCTCCACCAGGATCCGGTCCTCCGGGACCAGGGGGAGGACCTCCCGGACGTTGTCGGCTCCCTTGAAGGTGATCATGCCGGTGAAGCCCAGATAGAAGCCCCGGTCGATCAGGACCCGGGCCATCTCGACGCCGCCGGCGAAGGAGTGGAAGTCCGCCTCGAGCCCCCGGTACCGGGGATCCTCCAACACCGCGAGCATCCGCTCGTTGCTGTCCCGGTTGTGGACGACCACGGGAAGATCCAGCTCCAGGGCCAGCTCCCACTGTTCCCGCATGGCCCGCTCCTGGACGTCCCGGGGGGAGTTGTCGTAGTGGAAGTCCAGGCCGCACTCCCCCACCGCCACCGCCTTCTCGTGATCCAGGAGAGCCCGGAGCTCATCGGCGGATCCCTCCTCCCACCGGCTCGCCTCGTGGGGATGGACTCCCAGGGCGCACCAGACCCCCTGGTGGTCCTCGCAGAAGCGGAGGATCTCCTCGGCGTCCCCCAGGTGGATGCCGGGGATGAGAAACCCCCGGACCCCCCGCTCCCGGGCCCGCTCCAGGGCACGCTCTCGCTCGCCCGGTTCTAGGCTCTGGAGGTGACAGTGGGAGTCGACGATCACCGGCCCGATCCCTCCCGGCGCCGTTCGGATCCCCGGATCAGCGGACCCGAGATCCCACCGGGACTTCGTCGTCCGGATGGATCAGGTAGGGACGGCCGTCGACGGTGGCGGCCAGCACCATCCCCTGGGACTCCACCCCCATCAGGGTCGCCGGCTCCAGGTTGGCCACAACGACCACCTGCTTGCCCACGAGGTCCTCGGGCTCGTAGTACTCCTTGATCCCGGCCACCATGGTGCGCTCCTCTCCCGGGAGCTCCACGGTAAGGGCCAGGAGCTTGTCGGCGCCGGGGATCTCGTCGGCCGCCTTCACGGTGGCCACCCGGAGGTCCACGTTCATGAACGTCTGCATGTCGATCTTCGGCTCGTCGGCCATCGTCTCCTCCTCTGCTTTCTGTTCCAACGGTTCCTGCTCGACGTGGGCCGGATCCTCGGGGTCTTCCCCTCCGACGATCTCGGCCAGATACTCCTCCTTGTCGATTCTGGGAAACAGCGACTCCGTCTCCGGAAGGGCCCGGCCGCCGGGCAATCCCCCCCACTCCAGGTCTTCGGGGCCGAGATCTTCCGGCTCCAGCCCCAGGGCCCGGAGGACACCGGGGGCCTTCTCCGGCAGGACCGGGTGCAGGGCCGTGGCCACGATCCGGACCGCCTCCAGCCCGTTCCACAAGATCTCCCCCACGCGCGCCTCGCTTCCCGGCTCCTTCCGGAGCTTCCAGGGCTCGTGGGTCACCAGGTACTGGTTGGTCTCGTTCACCAGCCGCCACAGGCTCTCCAGGGCCAGGTGGAAGGACCGCTCCTCCATCTTCTCCTCGTAGCGCCCGACCGACTCCCGGGCGATCTCCGGCAAGGGTCCGATCTCCGCCGGCCGGGGAGGCGTGGCTCCGTCGAAGGTCCTGCGGGACAGGGTGGTGAGGCGGCTCAGGGTGTTGCCCAGGCCGTTGGCGAGATCGGCGTTGTATCGCTCCACGAATCCCTCGTCCGAGAAGCTGGCGTCCTGTCCGAAGGCCATCTCCCGGAGCAGGTAGTAGCGCAGGGAGTCGGCCCCGAAGCGGTCCACCAGGTGATCGGGACGGACGATGTTGCCCCCGGACTTCGAGACCTTCCGCTCGTCCCGGAGCCACCAGCCGTGGGCGTGGACGGTGGTGGGGAGGGGAAGGCCGGCGGACATCAGGAAAGCGGGCCAGTAGATGGCGTGGAACCGGAGGATGTCCTTGCCGATGAGGTGGAGCCGGGTCGAATCGGGATCGGCCCAGAACTCCCGGTAGAGACGATCGTCCTCCTGCCCGAAGCCCAGTGCGCTGACGTAGTTCGTCAGGGCGTCCAACCAGACGTAGATCGTGTGCCCCTGGTAGCCGGGGAAGTCGAGGCCCCACTCCAGGCTGGTCCGGCTCACCGAGAGGTCCCGGAGGCCCTGGGCCACGAAGGAGCGCATCTCGTTGCGGCGGGTCTCCGGCAAGACGCTCTCGGGGCTCTCGTCGTACCACCGGAGCAGGTCCTCCTCGTACTTCGAGAGGCGAAAAAAGACGTTCTCCTCCGCCTGCTCCTCCACCTCCCGCTCGTGGATCGGACACCGGCCTCCCTCCAGGAGCTCCTTCTCCGTGTAGAAGGCCTCGCAGCCGGTGCAGTACCACCCCTCGTGGCGATCGACGTAGAGGTCACCGCTGGCGGCGATCCGCTCCACGATCGCCTTCACGCCTTCGTAGTGCCGGGGCTCGGTCGTGCGGATGAAGTCGTCGGGAGTCACCGAGAGTTTCGGCCACAGCACCCGATAGCGCTCCACCACCCGGTCCGCGAGGCGGATCGGTGTCAATCCGGCCGCCTCCGCCGCCTGCTCGATCTTCTGACCGTGCTCGTCGGTCCCGGTGAGGAAGTAGACGTCGTCGCCCCGGGACCGGTGGTATCGAGCCACGGTGTCGGTGACCAGGGTCGTGTAGATGTGCCCGATGTGGGGCAGATCGTTCACGTAGTAGATCGGGGTGGTGACGTAGACCTTGCTCATCGGGGGATCTCCGAGGGAATCGGAGTCAGGAGACGGAGGCCGAGGGGCCGATCTCCGAGGGATCGAAGGAGTAGCTCCGACCGCAGAACTCGCATCGGATCCTGACCGGTCGCCCCTCCTCGTGGAGCGGCTCGTCCTCCTCCTCGGCCAGGGTGCCCAGGAGCCGGCGAAGCCGCTCCCGGTCGCAGCGACAATGGTAACGTAGCTCCCGTTCCTCGTGCAGGACCGGCTCCAGCCCGGCCAGGAGCAACTCCTTCACGCCGTCGAGGCTCGCCTGCTCCACCACCCTGCTCACGCCGCCGGAGGCGGCGATGTTGGATTCCAGCCGGGCCACGGACTCTTCGTCGGCACCCGGCAACACTTCCCCGATCAGCCCACCGGCGGCGGCGACTCCGTCCCGACGGGCCAGGACACCCAGGAGGACCGCGGATCGGACCTGCTGGCTCTGCTCCAGGTAGTGCGCCACGTCCAGTGCGATCTCGCCGCTGACGAGCTCCACCTGGCTGTAGTAGGGCCGACCCCGTTCGTAGTCTCGCCAGATCCGCAGAACCCCCTCCCCTACCGCCTCCCCCACGGCGAGCTTCGAGCTCGCGAGATCGGGGACGGCAACCCGGGGGTTCCCCACGCTTCCTCGCAGGGAGCCATCGGCCCCGGCCTCGGCCACGACCTGGCGAATCGGCCCGTCGCCCTTGATCTCGAGAATCACCCGGACCGGGGTCTTCTCCGTCAAGCGCAGGAGCATGGCGGCGGCGGCCAACCCCCGACCCAGGGCGGCCGAAGCCACCGGCGAGAGATCCAGTCTCGCCCGGGCTTCCTGGACCGGCCCCGAGAGATCCACGGCGATCCACCGCACGTCCCCTCGGGCCGCCATCCCCATCTCCAGACGGCCGGGGGGTAGATCCAGGTCGTCGGGATCCGGATCGTCCGTGGCATCGGGCCTGGCGTCCCCTGAAATCGGTGCGCTCATGGGATCGATTGTACCGGCGGCGGCAGTTGGCGCGATCTGTGCACTGATCTAGGGGCGAAGGAGAGAAGACCACAGCGAACCTGGACCACAGCGAACCCAGACCATACGAACTACAGGAGACAGGAATGCAGGTACCCCTCGAGATGACGTTCCGGGGTCTGGAGAGGACCCCACATCTGGAAGAGAAGATCCGGCGCCGGGTCGAGAAGCTCGAGAAGTTCCACTCGCGCATCGTCGCCTGCCGGGTGGCGGTCGAAAAGCCTCACGAGCATCCCTCCTCGGGGAACCCTTATCGGGTCCGGATCGACGTGACCGTGCCTCCGAAGCACGAGATCGTCGTGAAGAAGGAGCCGGGGGACCACGACCTGAACGAGGAGCTGGCCACGGTCCTGAACGACGCCTTCGACGCCACCGAGCGCCAGCTCAAGGAGGTGAAGGACCGGCAGAGCGGAGAGGTCAAGACCCACGAGGAGAATCGGGCCTTCGTGGTCCGGCTCTTCGAGGACGAGGGCTACGGATTCCTGAAGACCCCGGAAGAGCGGGAGATCTACTTCCACCAGAACGCCCTCGCCAGGGAACAAAGCTGGGATCGGGTGACGGTGGGCACGCAGGTACGGTTCGTCGAGAGCGAGGGGGAGATGGGGCCCCAGGCCTCCACGGTCCAGATCATCGACAAGCCCGGGAAGCGGGAGGTCGGAGGGGAGGAGGAAGAGTCGGAGAAGCCGAGTCAGCCGCCGGCCGGCTGGCGCCAGGAGGAGTCGAAGTAGCCTCTCTCACCAGCCTCCCCGGCGGCGCAGAGAGATCCACCGCCGGTTCGTGCCCAGGATCAGGTGATCCACGAGGCGGACCCCCAAAACCTCCCCGGCCTCGGACATCCGGCGGGTGAAGGCCAGGTCCTCGGCC
>JAWVZJ010000153.1:0-6567 GCA_033722255.1 Thermoanaerobaculia bacterium
AGAGGAGCACGTCTCGATTCGATCCGTGGACGGCGGTGTGACAGCTCACGCAGGCCCGGAAGCGGCTCTGGGTCAGGTCGTGGAAGGCGGGGATCCCCGGATGGCATTCGATGCAGAGATCCGGGATCGATCGCCTGGTCAACATCCGGGGGTTCGTGGAGCCGTGGGGCTGGTGGCAGGCCGGGCAACCTTCCACCTCCCGGGGGGGATGGGGGAAGACGAAGGGGCCGGTCTTCTCGGTATGACACTCGATGCAGGCGACGCTGCCCTCGGCCAGGAGCCGTCCGGTCCGGGTCTCCCCGTGGACCGAGTGGCAGCTCGTGCAGGGGAACGGCTCGTCTCCGTCCCGGTGGGCGAAGGGGCGATGGGCTGCGGCCCGTTTCGAGCCGTGGCAGTCCCCGCAGACCTTCACCGGCGTCGCCGCCAGCAGGTGCTCGGTGTCCGGGGCGTCGTGCCCCTCGTCGTGGCAGTCCAGGCAGCCGACCTCGGCCCGTCGGGCGTGATCCGGCGTGGCCAGGGCCATCTGCCCCTCCTTCTCGGCGTGGCAGCTCAGACAGGCTCCGTCGGCGGGGATCCGATTGACGTTCTCCGGCATCGGATCCAGGACGTGGTCCTCTCCCGCCTCGTGGCAGGTATCACAGGAACGGGCCAGCAGGTCCGGGTCCCAGCGTTCCATGGCCCGGCCGTGGGAACCCTGAGGGAAGGTCTCCGCCTGTTCGTGGCAACCGGCACAGGTCTCGAGACCGATCCGCTCCGGCTCGGATTCCCCTCCCTCCTCCTGACCTGCGGCGGGGACGGCTCCCACCGTCAGGAGAAGAAGACAACCGACGAGACAACCCGTGATTCGGCTCATTGGAACCTCCATCCGACGTTCAGGCCGTACCGGGTGACGTCGAAGTCGTCTCCCTCCGCCCGGTCCTCGTCGTACTCCCAGTATTCGCCGAACAGGCCCAGCTCGAGCCCGTTCTCCAGCTCGTATCCCACCAGGGTCCGTGCCGTCCAGGATTCCAGGGGCCAGGTGTTCCCGGAGTCGTCGACTCGGTGCACCGACCCGTTCACCCGGACCGGGCCCCACCGGTCCTGTCCGTAGAGACCGACGGTGAGGAGTGACAGGTCGTAGATCGACACGTCGTCCACACCGGTGGGCAGCACCAGGCCCGTCTCGGTGTGGAGATCCAGGGAATCGATCTCGAGCCCGAGGGAGGACTCGGCGTCCGGAGACCAGGTGATGCCTCCCCCGATGGAGTCCGAAGAGTGATCCAGGCCGGCCACCGCCGCCGGATTGTCGCTCTCCTCGAACCGGCCCCGGAGGTGGAAGGACCACTCCTCGGCCAGGTCACCCCGGAGCTTCAGGTCCAGGCGGTCCACGGTCTCCGGGTCCGTGGGGAAGACGAGCTCGTCGAAGCTCCCGTGCTCGTACTCGGCGCTGGCCCAGAACCCCTTCGCCGACCAGGAGACGCCTCCGAACCAACCCTCGGTGTCCCGGCTCACGTCGGTGGTGGCGTCCTCCCGGGACCGACGCCACTCCACGTCCCGGGTGGCGGTGAGGCCGCCTCCCCAGACCGACCAGTCTCCCCGCTCGTACTCCAGGCTCACCCTCCCGCCGGAGTCGGTGACGTCGAAGACCGAGCGCTCGTCCACGCTGGCCGGGAGGTCGAATTCGAAGCCGGTGGGGCTGATGATCCGGACGATCCGTTCCCCCCGGAGCTCGGCGTCGGTGGAGCTGTCCTGGTAGTCCCCCTCCAGGCGAAGACCCCATCCGGCCCCCAGATCGAAGGCCAGCCGGAGATCCCCGACCAGACGGTCCTGGTCGGCGCTGGTGAGAAAATCGTCCAGGAAGCTGACCGATCCCACGGTCCCCCCGGCCACGGCGAAGGTCTCGGAGACGATCCCGTCTCCGTCGAGCTCGGCCGGGCTGTAGACCACCGAGCCCGCCATCTCGGCCCGCTCACCCCTCCAGGTGGCGACGAGGCGGCTGGTGCTGACCTCCCTCTCCTCGTCCCGGGTCTCCTCCGCGTCGGCGAAGAGATCGGGGTCGTCCGTCACCAGGGCCGTCTCCTGCCCCGGGCTGCGGCCGTTGGACCGCTCGTAGATCGCGAAGGCCTGCTCGAACATCAGATGGACGGGCAAAGTCCGGGTCTCCAGCTTGAAGCCGACCTCCTGCATCGTCTCGTCAACGTCGAGCCGAAGCAGGTAGATCTCGTTCAATCCCCGGAGCGGCCGGGAGACCGTGCCGCTCCGATCGGTGTATCGGAGATTCAGCTCCAGGCTCGCGGGACGCCAACCGTCCCAGGTCAGCCGACCCCGCCAACGGTCGATCTCCCAATCGTCCGAACGGCGCCCGAGGTTCGTCTCCGCCAGGGCGAAGAACGATTCTCTCCGGTCGTAGTCGAGCCGAAGGTCCCAGGAGGCCTCGGGCCGGTACTCGAGCCGGAATCGGCCCCACGGCTCGGCCCCGAAGCCCGACGCCGCGATCTCCAACAGGGTGTGCTCCCCCTCCTCCCCTCCCAGGAGTCGGAGATCCAGGTCCCTCAGGGTGAATCCCGAATCCAGGTTGGTCTGGGTCCGGAAGCTCTCCTCGCTCCCGCTCTCGTCCTGACCCACGAATCCTCCGGCGACGCGTCCCTCCCACGTGCCTCCGAAGAGCGGCCCGGCGAGAAAGCCCAGCGCGACGACCAGCGACAGGAGACGACGACCCGATGTCGCCACTCCTCGATCCCTCATTCTCCGACGCGAAGATTCCAAGGAATTCCCTCCTCTCTGGTCGTCCCCGAATCCGACGGGCTCTCTGCCCTGGCGTGAAGTATCCGCAACCGATCGCCCCGGAACCTACACCCCAGGAGGTAGACCTCGATCCTATCCGATTGGGTAGGAGACGGGGATGGGGAAATCTTCCCACCCGAAGGGGTGGTCGACCGGGGTCTCGCCCGACCCGAGGGATTCGGTCCCCTGTCCCGGAGGCCGTCTTCCCGCCCGTCCGGGACCGCCACGGGCCGACGACGATCCTCCGGGGCCGCCGGCGAGATCACGGCTGGAGGGCCCGGCGACATCGGGTCGTCGCCTCCCGGATTTCCCCCATCCCCTCCGAATCCGGCTCGATCAGCAGCTCCACCAGGTCCAGGAGGGCGGAGAAGACCCGGAAGACCTCCTCCGGATCCAGCCGCACCGCGGCCGGCAGACGGATAAGGCGGTGGTAGGCGGCCAGGAGGACCAGAAGGCTCCCCCGCCACTCCTCGTCCACGCCCCGGCCCAGGACCGCGACCACCTCCCGACGCACCCGACGGCACCGGACCTCCGGATCGACCCAGCCCCGGAAAAAGGCCGGCTCCAGGAGGGACAGCTCCTCCTCGCTCAGCAGGTCCAGCAGCTCCAGGTGACTCAAGCGCTCCCGCTCCGCCCACCAGGCGTCCCGGTCCACGTCGAGCTCCGGCTCTCCCGGGTGAAGATACTCCCGCAACCGATCGTCCAGGCGGCTCTGGAGCGGCTGGAGTCGCCGGTAGGCCAGCAGACCCACGGCCTGCCATCCCCAGGCGAGGGCCTCCTTGGCGGCCCCGAGGGGGTCGTCCTCCCGTTCCTCGAGGCCCCGGGCGACTCGGCCCAGACTGTCGAAGGCGTTGTCGACGGTGTCCACGGTGACGGTCATGAGGCTCTCCTCCTCTCCGGGGCGCGATCCCGTCCCCCCATCGCTCTCATCACTCTCCGTCCGTCCCCTCGGCCCGACCGGATCCGACGGCCTGGTCGTAGCGGTCCTCGTACATCCGGCGGAGTGCCTCGGCCTCCTCGGGGGAGAGACCCTCGTGCCAGACATGCTCGGGCCGAGCCATCAGCTCGTCCATCCGCCGGGCCCACTTCTCTCCCAGGGCGGGGCTCGTCTCCTCGGCGGCCTCCACCACGGCGGGAACGAACTCCTGGTAGAAGTGCTTGGCCACCTCGTACATGCCGTGCCAGTGGGTGTAGTCCGGACCCATCATCGACGCCCCGTGCCGAGCTCGGCGGCCTTCGTGGTGCCAGAGCTCCCAGAAGACCCACTGCACCTCCTTCTCGAAGGGGGCGTTCGGGTCCAGGATTCCGTCGGCGATGAGTTCGTCCATGATCGCCTGGGCCGGTCTCGCGAACTTCTCGTTGTAGAGCTCGACGAGGCTGTCGAACTGAACGTAGAAGTTGTCCACGAAGGCATCGTTGTGGCAGTTGAGGCAGGCGCCCTTCATGGCGGCCCTTCGCTCCTCCCAGGGCACGATCTTCGCGACCCGGCGCGTCACGGTCCGGTTCACCAGCTCCTCGTCCTCCACGATCTTTTCGACGGTGTCGACTTCGTCCCCCACCGCCGGCAGCTCCCGGGTGCCCGGGTAGTCCTCCTTGTACCCGTCCTCGTAGACCACCAGGTTGAGCTTGGTGCTGATCACCGGCCGCAGGGTCCAGCTGATCCGCTGTCCGACGTCGTGGTTGTTGGGAACGACCTCGCCCTGGGTGGTCATGTAACTGGAGATGTGACAGGTGGCGCAGGTCGGCGCCGCCGAGTAGTCCCGGCCCAGGACCCAGTCTCCCTTCTCGTCCAGGGCCATCCGGTCCCGGTTCGCGTAGAAGGCGATCCCGTGCTTCGACTCGTTGTAGACCTCGATCTGCGGGTGATCGGGGCCCATGTGGCACTTGCCGCAGTTCTCCGGAGACCGGGCGATCTCCGCCTGGAAGGAGTGGCGGGAGTGGCAGGCGTGGCAGGAGCCCTTGGAGCCGTCGGGATTCAGGCGCCCCATGCCGCTGTTGGGCCAGGTCTCGGCCGCGAGCACCGGCTTGTTCTCCTTGCCGGTCCGGAGGATCTCCCCGTCGGCGCCCCGCTCGAAGCGCACGATGCTGCCGTGACACTGCCAGCACCCGTTGACCGCGTCGGCGATGTTTCCCGGCATTCCCGCCGCCTTCTCCGCCAGCACGTTGTCCAGGCTGGCCAGGATCTCGCCGGCCTTCGCGTGGTGGCTCTTGGCGAACTGGTCGTGCTCCCGGGCGTGGCACCGGGCGCAGTCCTTCGGGGTGACCAGGGCCGCGGTCCACTCGCCTTCGTGGAGCCAGGCGTCCACCTCGCCCTCCTCGGCGCCGTGGCAGTCGACACAGCCGACGCCGTAGCTGGCGTGGGACGAGCGCTCCCACTCCATCACCAGGGCCGGCCCGTCCTTCCGGTGGCATTCGACGCAGGCCTCGTTGGCCGCCGTGACCACGGGCTCGAGGCCCTCCTCGATCCGGTGGCGCTTCGATTCCTGCCAGGCCACGAGGAGCAGGGCGGCCAAGAAGAGGAACGAGAGCCCGGCGACGATCGTCTGTTTCATCCGCAGAGTCATGGCGGAACCTCCCAGGAATCGGAGTGGAGTCGAAGACGCGGTGACGGCACGGCCCGGGTCATGGCGCCAGGGCCTCCCACACGGTGAGGATCAGGAACCCCAGCACGGCGAAGACCCCGACGATCACGACGATGGTGTCCGCGTGCTTGGTGCGCCGGCTGATCCAGCCGTCGATGAAGGGCCAGAAGAAGGCGATCCCCCCGAGAAACATCGTCAGCAGCACGCTGACCTGGAGGGAGAACAGCTTGAGGAGCCGGAAGTTGAAGTAGAAGTACCACTCCGGCTTGATGTGCTCCGGCGTCACGGTGGGGTCCGCCGGCGGGCCGAGCTCCGCGGGAAAGACCAGGGCCAGGAGGGTCAGCAGGTACATCAGGAGCAGTCCGATCAGGATTTCGGTGGAGACGTGCTCGGGGTAGAACCGGAAGAAGCGCTTCTCCGTGGCCACCTCCTCCCCCTCGAAGTGGAGCTCGGTGACCCCGTGGGTCCGGATCAGGTAGACGTGCAGGGCCACCAGGAGGAGACCCACGGTCGGCAACACCCCGATATGGAGGATGAAGAAGCGGGTCAGGGTCTGCTCCCCCACCTCGGGCCCGCCCCGGAGCAGGTCCGCGGCGAAGCCCCCGACCAGGGGCACCGCCTCGGCCAGATTGGCGGCCACCGTCGCCCCCCAGAAGCTCATCTGCTCGTAGATCAGGGAGTAGCCGGTGAAGCCGAAAGTCAGGGTCGTGCCCAGGAGCCCGAACCCCACCATCCAGTTGAGCTGTCTCGGGTGCCGGTAGGCCCGGGTGAAGAAGACCCGGAACATGTGGAGGAAGACCGCGATCACCATGAAGTTCGCCGACCACATGTGCAGGGAACGGAGAAACCATCCGAACCGCACCTGGTGGGTGATCTCGGCCACGCTCTGGTAGGCCTGCTCCGGCGAGGGGACGTAGTAGAAGGTCAGGAGGATCCCGGTGGCGATCTGCACCATGAACAGGTAGAGGGGCGTCCCCCCCAGGGCGAACCACCACTTCTTCAGGTGGTGGGGGACCGGCTCGGCGCTGGCGTGGCGCACCAGCTCCCAGTCCACGGGGAAGAGCTCCGCCAGGCGTCGACCGAACCGGCGGGTGCGGGAGATCTCGCGGCTGGTCGCCATTCAGCTCCTCCCCGCCGGGACACGGAGGTAGAAGACTCCACTCTCCCGGTCCACCACCAGGGGGACCTCGGCTAGACGCTGGCCGGCGTCCCCCGGGGGACC
>JAWVZJ010000154.1:0-6542 GCA_033722255.1 Thermoanaerobaculia bacterium
CGGGGGTCCGGGAGCGCCTGGCTCGAATCCCTGGTCTCTCGTTTCCAGGAGGTCGCCGACCGTTGGGTCGCCTGGGACGCCACGAGCTCCCTCGGGCTTCCCGTGATCGTGGTGGATCTGGTCCTCGACGACCTCCCTCTGGTCTTCCGGGGCTCGGGCTGTCATACGAGCCCGGCGGTCGCCGCCTCTCGAGCCCTGACCGAGGCGGCACAGTCCCGCCTCACCTACATCTCGGGGGCCCGGGAGGATGTCTCGTTCGAGAGGCCCCGATGGAGAGAGGTCCCTGCCGACCGGTTTCGAGCTCCGCCTCCGGAACGGTCTTTCTCCGACCTTCCGGACCTGGCCAGCGCGACCGTGGCCGGAGATCTCCGGACCGTCCTGGAGCGGCTGGCTGTCAAGGGGCGGGAAGCTTTCGCGGTTCCCCTGCGTCGGCCGGAGATCGATCTTCCGGTCTGGTTCGCCTTCGTCCCCGGTCTCCGGGAGGCTCGGCATGTCTGAGGACGGGGGGGTCGTGGTCTTCGGAGGTCCGAGCCTTCCGGCCCGGCCCACCGGGGAGTGGTCGGAGCTCCTCGAGGCCGTGAAGCTCCGTCCGCCGGCCCGTCGGGGCGACTTCCTGACCGTGCTGCCGGAACGCCCGGCCGTCCTGGTACTGCTGGACGGATACTTCTTTCGGGTGCCTTCGGTCTCCCACAAGGAGATCCTCTACGCCCTGGAGGAGGGAGTACGGATCGTGGGTGCGGCCAGCATGGGGGCCCTCCGGGCGGCGGAGATGGCCCCCTTCGGAATGGAGCCGGCAGGGGAGATCGCCCGCCGGTACCGAACCGGAGAGATCGAGGGAGACGACGAGGTCGCCCTGCTCCACGACGAACGGCCTCCCCATCGGAGTCTGACCACGGCCCTGATCGAGGTCCGCATCGCCCTGGAAGAGAGGCGTTCGGAGAGCGGAGACCGGGACCCCGAGTCGGAGGCGGGGTTCCTGGAGGCCCTGGGGGCCCTGCCCTTCTGGGAGAGGACCCGGGGGACCCTCCGGGAGGTGGGCTCGCGTCTTCTCGGGGACCGGACCACCGAAGACCTCCTCGACCGCCTCGAGGAGAGAAGCGTCAAGGAAGCCGACGCTCGAGTCGCGCTGCGACGGGCCCTGGAGCCGGGGGCCTCGGACTCCCGCCGGCGGCCGGCCCCGGTGTTCACCGGATACCTGGAGGGGTTCCTGGAAGAGAGTCTCCGGGTCCCGGTTCGCGGACCCGGCCCCGAGGTCTCTCTCGGCGACGCCTGGCGGCTCGCCCGGCTCCTCCACCCGGAGGCCGCGACGTTCGTGGCGGCGGAGAGTCGGCGTCTCGGGCGGGCCGCCGTCGCCCGGGAGATCGGCGTCTCCGTATCCCCGGAGGAGCGAGGGGCGCTGGCCAGCAAGCTCGAGGAGACTCACCGGCAGGAGTTCGGGCGACCTCTTCTTCCCGCCACCGAATACCGACGGGAGGCCGAGGTCCTGGGCCTGTCGGCCCGGTTCGAGGAGGTATTCCGGTGGCGGGAGCGGTCGGCCTCCGTCCTGGCCTGCGATCCCGAAGAGGTTCCCGGGGAACTGGACTCCCTCCGACCCATCTCGCAGGACCTGATCCCACCGGGCTGGATCACCCGGGCCTTCTCCTTCACCCCCGGGGCGCGACCGGCCGCCGAGGCGGCCTCCACCGCCCGGGAGCTCCGCCGGGCCTTTCGAGCGCTTCGGGGGCCGGTGGCGGAGGCGGAGCTCCGGTCTCTGATCGGAGAGCTGTGGGAGACACCGGCCGGCGAGATCCGGGAGGAATCCCGCCGGCGAGGGCTTGCTCCGACCGGAGGCCGGGAGGAGCCGTCCCTGGAGGCCGCCCGTCTGGTCATCGTGGCCGAGCGGCTTCCCCGCCCGTTGAACCGTTATCCGAAATGGAGGGAGGAGCTTCTGGAGTCCTCCCTCGATCGCTGTGAACCGGCGATGGCCATTGCCATCGCCTGATCCCTGGAGGATTCTCATGATCGGCGCCCTGCTTCATCTTCCCGAGATCACCCCCGGCGATGCCCGCGACCTCTCCGGGGATGCGAGGGCCGGCATCGAGCAGCTGGCGTTCCTGGTCGGCGGCGTGTGGGTCGCCCGGACCGGAAGCCAGACGACGGAGGAGCGCTGTGCCTGGTGGCTCGACGAGTCGGTGATCGCCACGGACGTGACCTCGAGGAAGGAGGGGGAGGTCGTGGCTACCGCCCGGGGCATGTTCGCCTGGGACTCCGCCGGCCAGGACCTCCTCTCCATCGCCGCCTCCGACCAGGGCTTCTTCGTCTACAGCCGGCAGACCGGCGGAAGCGAGGCTCCCCCGACCTGGGTCTTCCAGGCTCACTACCGGGGAGCGGTCGAGCAGGAACGGCGGATCACCATGAGTCATCCTGCCGCGGATCGCCTGGTCATCGCCCAGGCCCTCCGCCGAGACGACGGGAGCTGGAAATCCCTGGGAGAGGCGACCTACGAGAGGACCCCGGGAGCCGCGGGCTGAAGACAGGAGCGCCGCGCTAGAATCTGATTCGCGCAGCCTGGATCCGAAACCGTCCATTACGATCTGTCCGGAGGGACCCGCGTGAATACTCCCACCGTCTCCGACACCCGCGTGCTCGTCGTCGACGACGAACCTCAGGTCCGGGAGCTTCTGGTGGTGGTCCTCGAGGAGGAGGGCTACGAGGTGGAGACGGCCGAGGACGGGCTCGAGGCCTGGGAGCGGCTTCAGGAGGAGAAGGCGATCGACGTCGTCCTCCTGGACTGGATGATGCCGAGGATGGACGGTCTGGAGCTCCTGGGGAAGATCAAGGGGCATCCGCGGCTACAGATGATGCCGGTCATCATGGAGACGGGGAAGGCGGACCACCAGGATTTTCTGACCGGGATCGAGGCCGGTGCCTACTACTACGTCACGAAGCCCCTGGACGTGGAGATGGTCCTCTCCATGGTCGGGACTGCCGCCTCCGACGCGGCCCGGCACCGGGAGATCCAGGAGCGTCTCGACCGTGAGGCCCTGGCCTGGAAGACGCTGCGGGAAGGGAGGTTCCGCTTCCGGACTCTGGAGGAGGCCTCCGGCCTCGCCGCCCTCCTGTCGAGGGGATTCCCCCAGGCGGAGCGGACCGTCGTGGGGCTGGAGGAGCTTCTGGTCAACGCGGTGGAGCACGGGAACCTGGGCCTGAGCTACGACGAGAAGTCCGAGCTCCTGGAGGAGGGTCGTTGGCGCGAGGAGGTCCGGCGCCGCCTGGAGATGCCCGAGTATCGGGACCGGTGGGCGGAGGTCCGGTACGAGCGGACCGAAGACGCGGTCCGAGTCACCATCGCCGACGAGGGGGAGGGGTTCGAGTGGGAGGAGTACCTCACGGTGAGCCCAGAGCGAGTCTTCCACCCCCACGGCCGGGGTATCGCCATCGCCAACGAATTGAGCTTCGACGAGCTCGAGTACCGGGACCCGGGAAACCGGGTGACGGCCGTCACCTTTCTGGACGGAGGTGAGGGGTGAGGATCGCCCCGGGGAGACGACGGGTCATGACGGACTGCGCGCTCCCCCGATCCCACCGGTCTCGAGCGGCCATTGTCGATCCGGCCGGGATCGTCTCGCGAAGAGGTGGAAAAGAGCCACCGCGTCCTCCGACTCCTGTTCCAGGACCGGGGCGAGACCGTCCCGGGGGCGGGACGATCCGGGAGGCCGGGTTCGGGTCCTCGGTCCTGTAGCGCCCTCCGTTCCGGCGCGTGAGCTCAGTGCGCGGAACGGATCCCCCCGATCCGGGGAGTGAGTCCGGGGAGGAGGTACGGCTCTTGCGGGTACTCTTCCCGTCATGGTTTCGCTCGAACGGTGGAGGAGGTGGATCGTGCGTCATCGAATCGCGGCCTGGTTCTCGTTGCTCCTGGGCCTCTTCGGCTGCGGAAAGAACGGACCGACCTTCCGGGACGTCCAGAAGGGGAAGATCCCCCTGGCCCCCAGCGAGGTCGATGCCATCGAGGGATTTCTCGAGAAGATCGACGTCAGCGCCCGGGAGCTCCGGATCGGCGAGTACGACATGATGCACATCGCCGGCGGACACGTGCGGAAGATCTACCTCTTCACCTCCCTGGAGGAGATCTCGTTCGTCTCGGCCCTCCCGGAGCTCCGCTCCCTGAGCCTGCCCACGGCCCATCTCGACGACCTCCGTCCGTTGGCGAACCTGGAGAACCTGGAAGCCCTCAACCTGGAGCGGGGCGACCTGAAGAGCCTGGAGGGGATCCCCTGCGCCTCCCTCCGGGAGCTCTATCTGAGCGTGGAGGACCTCGCGAGCCTCGAGCCCCTGGAAGAGTGTCGGAACCTCGATCGCCTGATCGTCAACGACCCGCCGGCGGAGATCCTCTCCACCCTGCCTCCGCTCCCGAATCTCCGGGTCTTCGGTCTCGAGGGGGTCGGTCCCGGCGAGGCCGGTCTCGGCTGCCTGGAGAGCTACCCGAACCTGGAGGAGCTCTACCTCGAAGGCCCGGGCATCGCCCACCTGCCGTCGATGCCCGGGCTCCCGAGACTCGAGAAGCTGAGCCTCCAGAACGCCTTCGGGATCGAGAGCCTCACCGTCCCGGTGCTGCCGAGCCTGAAGCATCTCCGGGGGTGGCGCCTGGGCGCGGAGCGGATCACCCTTTCCGTGCTCCCGGCCCTGGAGAAGTTGGAGCTCACGGAGGGCGATCTCCGGCATCTGGAGCTTCCTCCCCAGCCGTCTTTGGAGGAGATCGACCTCTCGAAGAACGAGCTCGAGACTCTCCACGGGATCCAGGGTCAACCGGAGCTTCTCCGGATCGATCTCCAGGAGAACGAGGACCTGGCCTCCCTGGACCCTCTGGCGGCATCTCCGAAGCTGAGCTTCGTCCGGGCGAACGGGACCAAGGTCGGAATCCTCCCGCCGGAATTCGAGGAGCGCAACGTCGGGATCGGAATGGACGACGAGCGGCGGGAGTTCAACATCCAGCTCCAGAAACTGCTGAAAGCGTACGACGAATCGTCGGACACCTGGGCCGAGAGCCTGCCCGGCGGGAGTGGGAGCCTCCGGGGGAAATCCGGCGGCTGCCGGACGAAGTCGTCGATGCACGGACCGACGGAGGTCTACTGCGACTGGGAGATCGAGCGTCTGGACGGGACGGTCTTCCTGGCCCCGGTGTCCGGAGACATCTTCGAGTCCATGGACCACGGGGGACCGATCCACGTGACCGTGAATCTCTCGGTGGAGGAGGGCACGGCCCGGATCTACTTTCGGAGGGAGATCGACCTCGAGCGGATGGCGGAGCTCATGAGCGGCTACCGGAAGGAGGGGCCCCTCTTCTCGATCCGGCTCGGAGAGCGCCCCCGGTCGGACACCTATCGCCGGGGCTTCCGGTTCGCCGAAGCCCGGCCCGGAGAGCCGGCCGAGCTCTCCGGCGAGCTCCACTGGCTCGCCGGAGACGCCGTCTTCTGGCTAGCCTCCATCGATGGCTCCGCGCAGGGACTGCATCTCCGGATCGAGCCCTGACGAGATTCGAGTCCGGATATAGTGAACCCGGAAAGATGACGATGCGAGGGACGGTCAATCTACTGGAAGTGGTCCTGGAGACGCTCTCCACCGCCGACGTGCGCTTCTGTGTCATCGGGAAGCAGGCGGTGAATGTCTATGTCGACCCCGTCCAGAGCCCGGACGTGGACATCGCCCTGGCGAACGGAGAGGCGGACCGTCTGGAGGAGCTGTTCGGGTCCCCGGTGGAGATCCAACGCTCGTCGCGGACGGTCGACCTCTCGCTCCCTGCCTCCGAGCTCCGGATCCAGTTCCAGACCGATCCCCGCTACGAGGACTTCCCGGATCGGGCCGAGCTCCGGAGGGTCCTGGGCCACGAGGTCCCCGTGGCCGCCCTCGAGGACGTCCTCCAGGGCAAGATCTGGGCCGCGATCGACGGGACCCGCAGGCCGAGCCGTCGCGAGGACGACCTGACCGATATCTCCCGGCTCCTGGAGGCCTATCCCGAGCTCCGGGCTTCGGTGCCTCCTTCGGTCCTCGATCGGCTGCTGGGCTGAGGGAGCTCGCGATCTCCGAAGAGATCTCGGTCGAGTGATTCGAGGGTAGGCGGCCGCCCATCGGCTCCTCGCTCTTCCGCGAGCTCCGAAGGTCGCAGACGGTCCGAGTAGCCCCACATGCCCGTGGCGTTGCTTTGGGCACTCCCGAGGATGAAAATGGCCAAAGGACCGCTCGATGGTCCGGGGCTGGGCCTCCGGGTCCGAGAGCGGGACGGGGCCGAGAGTCCACCGCCATCCGCTTACCGACTGCGCACCGCCTTTGTGACGAGCAAGTCCTCTGGCGGGACGTGGCGCTCCCGGATCTCCCGGGCCTCTCCGACTCGTCCCGAGACCTCCAGGGCCGTCGCGAGGCGGGCCGCCACCAGGGGGGTAAAGGCCCGATAGTGGACCGCCTCGGACCGCTCCTCCAGGGTGATCTCCAGGGCCTTCCGCGCTGGCGGTAGAGCCTCCTTCGGGGAGCCCATTCGCCGGAGGATCTCGGACTCGAGGGCCAGGAGC
>JAWVZJ010000155.1:0-6523 GCA_033722255.1 Thermoanaerobaculia bacterium
GCGGAGGGCCGGTCCGCCTCGCCTCGGTGGCCGAGATCCGTCAGGTCCGCGGGCCCGCCTCCATCCAGAGGTTTCAGCAGCAGCGTGTAGCACGCATCACGGCGACCCCCAGCGGCGTCGACCTGGGGACGGCCCTGGAGCGGGTCCGGTCGGTGCTGGCCGCGACCCCCACCCCCGGCAACGTGACCCGCGACCTGGCAGGCCAGAGCGAGGAGATGACCCGGTCCTACGAGAACCTGGCCTTCATCCTGCTCCTGGCCGTCTTCCTCGTCTACGTCGTCCTGGCCTCCAACTTCGAGTCCCTGAGCCAGCCCTTCCTGATCCTCTTCGCCGTGCCCCTGGCCTTCGTCGGCGTGGTGCCGGCCCTCCTCCTGACGGGCCACTCCCTCAGCATCCTGGTGCTGCTGGGCGGGGTCATGCTGGCGGGGATCGTGGTGAACAACGCCATCGTCCTGGTGGACGCCATCAACCGGAGGCGACGCCAGGAGGGGCAGGCACTCCGGGAGGCGATCGTGGAGGGAGGCAAGGAGCGGCTCCGGCCGATCCTGATCACCACAGCCACCACGGTCCTGGGACTCACCCCCATGGCCGTGGGTCTCGGAGCCGGAGACGAGCTCCGGGCTCCCTTGGCCATCACGGTGATCGGAGGCCTCCTCCTCTCGACCGTGCTGACCCTGGTGGTGATCCCCTGCGTGTACCGAATCGTGGCCCGGGAGGATCTCGAGGAGGCGGTGCCGGCCGGACCGGGACGACCTCGGGCTCCGGAGCTCGCCACCGAAGAGGATCGGGCGGGACCGCCCCTGCCCGCCGCCATGGAGGGTGAAGGATGACCCCGCAACGACCGACGGCCGAACGGACGAGCTGGTGGACGGACCTCCCTCTGGATCGTCCCGTGGCCACGCTGATGTTCCTGATCAGTCTCATGGTCCTGGGCACGGTGGCCATCTTCCAGCTCCCCCTGGGCTTCATGCCCACGGTGGAACCCCCGATCGTGATGGTCAACGTCAGCTACCCCGGGAGCCATCCCCTGGAGAACCTCCGACAGATCGTCGAACCCCTGGAGGAGGAGATCGCCACGGTCTCCGACATCGAGAGCCTCCGGGCCCGGGCCGAATCCGGGCAGGCCTGGGTCCGGGCGGAATTCGGCTGGGAGGTGGACGTGGACCTGAAGAAGCTGGAGGTCCGGGAAGCGGTGGAACGGGCCGTCCCCCGGCTCCCCGACGACCTGGGAAGGATCACCTACCGGACCTTCCAGTCGGGCCCGGCGGACGGCGCGATCCTCGAGGGCCGGATCTCCGCCGAGCGGGATCTCTCGGAGTCCTGGGAGCTCCTGGATCGGAGGATCAAGCGACCTCTGGAACGGATCTCCGGCGTCGGCAGCGTGGAGCTCGGAGGGGTGGAGCCCCAGGAGGTCCGGATCGAGATCGATCCCGAGGCCATGAAGCGTCACGACGTGCAGCCCCGGACTCTGGTCCAGACCCTCCAGGGGGCGAATCTCGACCTCGATCTGGGCTCGGTGGAGGGGGACGTCCTCACCTACGGGATCCGGTCCCTGGGACGGTTCGAGTCGACGGAGGAGATCGCCGAGCTGCCCCTTCCGGGGCGGGAGATCCAGGTCGGAGACGTGGCCACGGTGGCGGTCCGGGAGGCGGAGATCACCTACGGCCGGCACCTGAACCGGAAGTTCGCCATCAGCCTGGAGGTCTTCAAGGAGCCCTCCGCCAACACCGTCGCCACCGTGGATCGGCTCCTGGGCCGGATCGACCAGATCCAGGAGGATCCGGAGCTGCAGGGGATCCAGCTCCTGGTATGGAACAACGCCGGCGAGGAGATCAAGAGCTCCCTGGCCGGCCTCCGGAACGCGGGGATCTTCGGAGGCTTCCTGGCCATCGGGGTCCTCTATCTATTCCTCCGGAGGATGCGGACCACCCTTGTCGTGGGTGTCGCCATCCCTTTCTCGCTGCTGGTGACCTGTGGCGTGATGTTCCTCATGGGGTCCCAGTTCAACGTCCTCACCATGCTCGGCCTCATGCTCGGCGTGGGGATGCTGGTGGACAACGCGGTGGTGGTCATCGAGAACATCCACCGCCTGGAGCAGGAGGGCATGGAGCCCGAGGACGCCGCCCGCCTCGGGAGCCGGCAGGTCAGCCTGGCCGTCCTCGCCGCCACCGCCACCACGGTCTTCGTCTGGTCCTGGCTCTTCCTGGCCGACCCGGGACCCATGACCATTTATCTCGGAGCCGTGGCCCTCACCATCTGCTCGGCGGTGATCTGCTCCCTCATCGTGTCCCTGACCTTCATCCCCCTGGCCGCGGCCCGTTTCGTCCCTTCCCGACCGGTCGAGCCAGGGTTCCTGCTCCGCTGGCTGGTCCCGAAGTACCGGGAGTTCCTGGCCTGGACCCTCCGACACCGGTTCGTGACCCTGATCGTGCTTCTGGCCCTGGCGAGCTCGGCCGCCCTCCCCATCGCCAAGATCGAGAAGAGCGGCGAGCCGAAGGAACGGAAGGTCTACGCCGAGATCAACCTGAACGCTCAGGATCCCACGACGAAGGAGAAGATGGAGGGCCACGTCGAGACCCTGGAGGAGTGGCTTTGGCCCCGGAGAGAAGAGCTGGGGATCGAGAACCTCTATTCCTACTACAACGAGCGGGGTTGGGGCGTGATCCGGGCCTACGTGCCCCGGGAAGAGGCCACCGAGGAGAAGATCGCCGAGCTCGAGCGAGAGTTCCAGGAGGACCTCCCGGTCATCCCGGGCCTGGAGCTGAACGTGGGAGAGCAGGAGTGGTGGCGCCACGGTGGCGGGGACCGGCGGCTGGTCTCGGTGGCGCTCCACGGAGAGGACCCGGAGTACCTCCTGGAGCTGGGCCGCGAGGTGGAAGACCAGCTCAAGGCCATGGAAGACCCCCAGGTGATCGACGTGATGGGACCGAGCTTCCAGGGCCAGCAGGAGGCCCAGGTGGTGGTAGATCCGGAGAAGGCCCGGGCTCTGGGGGTCTCCCCCCGGGACGTGGCCGAGGCGGTCTCCCTGACCTACCGGGGGCGGAACCTGTCCCGGTTCCAGACCGAAGGCAACGAGCTGGAGATGATCGTCTCCCTTCCCGAGGGTCTCCAACCCGGCGTCTCCTCCCTGGAGGATCTCCCGATCCCCCGGGAGCGGGGGGACACGATCCCCCTGGGAACCGTGGCCCGGGTCGAGGTGAGCCGGACCGATCCCCGGATCGACCGGGAGAACCGGATGACCACCACCTGGATCAGCGTGGAGTTCGAGAAGGAGGTGACCACCGAGGAGGCGAAGGACCGGGTCTCCGACCAACTCGCCACTCTCGATCTGCCGGAGGGGTACTTCTGGGACTGGGGAGAGTGGGGCCGGCACCGCCAGGAGGGACTGTCCACCATGTTCCAGGGGGTAGTGATGTCCCTGATCGCGGTCCTCCTGCTGATGGCCGCCCTCTTCGAGTCGTTCTCTCAGCCCCTGGCCATCCTGATCACCCTCCCCCTGGCCTTCTTCGGCGCCTTCTGGCTCCTCTGGCTCCTGGGGTACGAGCTGGAGATCATCGGCTTCATGGGGGTGATCATCCTGATCGGGATCGTGGTCAACAACGGGATCGTCCTGGTGGACCACGTGAACCAGCTCCGCTGGGAGGGGATCGAGCGCCGGGAAGCCCTGCTGAAGGGTTGCGGCGAGCGGCTCCGCCCGGTCCTGATGACGGCCATCACCACGATTTTCGGGCTCATTCCCCTGGCCTTCTCGGACTTCACCGTGGCCACGGCGTACATCGATTCCCTGGCCGTGGTGGTGATCGGCGGGCTGGCGACCTCCACCGTGTTCACCCTGGTAGGCCTCCCGGTCTGGTACTCGGCCCTGGAGGACATCTTCGGGTTCGCCCGTAGGATGCTTCCGAAACGGGCTCGGGAACGGGCCGCCGAGTCGTAGGACGCGCCGGTGCCGGCGCGGCCGCTATGATCCCGGCCGTGCCTTTCCTGAGCCTCCTCCTCGTCGCTGCCGGGATCCTCCTCCTGTTCGGAGGGGGAGAGGGCCTCGTCCGGGGAGCGACCTCGATCGCTCAGCGCTTCGGGATGAGCTCCCTGGTGGTGGGTCTGACCGTCGTCGCCTTCGCCACCTCGGCCCCGGAGCTCGCCGCCTCCCTGACCGCGGCCCTCACCGGGGCACCGGACATCGCCGTGGGGAACGTCCTGGGATCCAACGTCGCCAATCTCGCCCTGATCCTCGGCGTCGCGGCCCTGGCTCGGCCGATTCCGGTGGCCGCGAGCTTCGTCAAGGGCGAGATCCCGGTGATGATCGTGGTCACCCTGCTCCTGGCCCCGATGCTCCTGGACGACCTGATCGGCCGGGGGGAGGGCGTCCTGCTCCTACTGGTCCTGGCTCTCTACCTCGGTTTTCTCCTCGTCCAGAAATCGAGGACCGGAGGCGCCGGAGTGAGCGAGAGTCTCCAGGAGAGTCCGCTCCCGCTGAGACGAGCCATCCTCGCCGTCGGTCTGGGAGGGTTGGGGCTCGTGGTGGGTGCGAAGCTGCTGATCACGGGGGCGGTGGAGATCGCCCAGAGCTTCGGGATCTCGGACCGGGTGATCGGTCTGACCTTGGTGGCCCTGGGGACGAGTCTCCCGGAGCTCGCCTCCTCCCTGGTGGCCGCGAGGCACGGGGAGGGGGACATCGTCCTGGGCAACATCATCGGCTCCAACGTGTTCAACGTGGCCTGCATCCTGGGCACGACGGCCGTCGTGATTCCGATTCCGGCTGTCGATCCGGGCACCCCCCACGATCTCGCCGTTGTGGTGGGCCTCTCCATCGCCCTCCCGCTCCTGCTGCTCCCGAACGGCCGCCTGGGACGGGTGGCCGGTGGGCTCCTCCTCCTGGCCTACGGGCTCTACGTCGGCGTCCTCTTCGCCGGGTTCTGACCCCGGCTCCAACCCCTGGCGAGGGGGAAGGCCGGGCGACCGATCCTCGAATTCACAAACGCCACCGTCCCGACCCCTCCCCAGAGGATCCGACTCCGTCCGGGATCGCTGGAACCGCCCGGGTCTCGAGCCCTCTCACGGGTATGATGCGACCATGGCCTTCCCAGACCCCTTCTACCGATGGCGTCCCCACCCCTGGCACGGACTGACCGCCGGTCCCGATACGCCGGGAGTCGTCCACGGGTACATCGAGATCACCCCCTTCGACAGCGTGAAGTACGAGGTCGACAAGATCACGGGATACCTCCGGGTCGACCGACCCCAGCCGTACTCCTCGCAGCCGCCGGCCCTCTACGGGTTCGTCCCCAGGACCTACTGCGGTCGCCGGGTGGCGGACCTCTGCCCCAACGCCGAGAAGGGCGACGCCGATCCCCTGGATATCTGCGTCCTCTCGGAGCGGCCGATCAACCGCTCGGAGATCCTGCTGCCGGCCCGGGTCGTCGGCGGCCTCCAGACCATCGACCGGGGCGAGGCGGACGACAAGATCCTGGCTGTCCTGGACAACGATCACTTCTGGGGCGAGGCCCGGGACATCGAAGAAATCCCGGACATCCTCGTCGACCGCCTCCGGCACTATTTCGAGACGTACAAGCAGGAGCCGGGGGGAGAGACCCGGGTGGAGATCCAGCGCACCTACGACCGGGACCATGCCCGTGCGGTGGTCGAGGCCTCCCAGGCCGACTACGCCGAGGAGTTCGGGGAGTGAATCCCCGCCCGCGACCGAGCCGACGAGGCCCGGAGGAAGACCGTCTGCTCGTCTCCTCTCTCCTTCTGGTGGCGCTCGTCCTGGGTCTCGCCTGCGGAGCCACGACGGAGTCTCCGGAGCCTTCCGGAGAGCGGCGAGGAGCTCCATCGGCTCCGGCGACGACGGAGGACGAGGAAGAGGGGCGACCGATCTCCGGGGAAGTCGTGGTGACCGGAACTCTCACCGGCGAGGGGGTCGAATGCCCGGCCCTCAGAGGCGACAACGGGGAGCTCTATACCCTCACGGGCGCCGCGCTGGACGGGATCGAGACCGGAGATCGTCTCCGTGTCCGGGGATCGGTGGCCAAGCTCTCTTACTGCATGCAGGGGAGGACGATCGACGTGGAAGAGGTGGAACGGCTGGATTCCGATCCCTGAGCCGATCGAGCCCGACCGACCGGGGAGGCACCTTCGAGGGGATCGGCCAGGGAATCGAGAGTGGCCTCGAGCCGCTCCCGGTCGTCCCGGAGGATCGGGCGGCTCACGGGGACCGATCCCACCTGCTCCAGGTAGGCCTCCACTATGGGGCGCCGACCTCGTCTCGCCCGGTCGGAGATCTCGAGTGGCCCCGATCCAGCGGGAGAGCCGGAGTCTTCTGTTCTGAAGACAGGCCCTGACCGCCGGAGGTCCCCAGGATGCGGGAGGGGCCCAGGACCACCGAATGCTCACCGACCGTTTTCATCCCCCATGAGTGCACCGAGCGACGTGACGGGCATGCGCGGCTACTCTGAAAATGGTCCCCCCCAGGGAGTGCTTTTCTGGTCAACTTTTCGACGGCGGGAGGTCCGTAGGGCGCGGGAGC
>JAWVZJ010000156.1:0-6463 GCA_033722255.1 Thermoanaerobaculia bacterium
GGCCTCCCGGCTCAGATCCAGATCCACCGTGAACCGGCCCAGGCTGGAATCGAACCCGATCTCCGGTTCCGACAGCGCGTGGGTGGCGCAATCGTCCGAGTCCTCGACCCGGATCGTGAGGGGCTCGTCCCAGAGCGGCGCCTCGGGAAGGACCTCGACGTCTACCTCTGCGATCACCGACCAGGGCAGCAGGAGACCGACCGCCGCGACGCCGACGACCTTCCATCCACGGGATCCGAGACCCAGTAGACGTAATAGAGACGGAAGAGATACTCGGAAGTTGCGCATACGAAGACTCTATCCGGAAATCGAAGGCGCGACTATCGGGGGATTGCTCTTCCCCGCGACCGCGTTCGATAGGCTTGGCGAAGATCTCGAAACCCGCCGACGAAGAAAGGGAGAGGGAGAGAGAGGGGAGACCATCATGAGCCGCTACGCCGCCTTCCTCCGGGGAATGAACCTCGGGAATCGCCGGATCACCAACGACGAGCTGGCCGCTCATCTCGAAGAGCTCGGATTCACCGACGTGGGGACCTTCCTGGCCAGCGGCAACGTGGTCTTCGAGACGGACGCGACGGATTCCGAGACCGTCCGGAGCCGAATCGAAGAGGGCCTGGAAGCGGCCCTGGACTATCGGGTCCCGACCTTCCTCCGGACCGGGGAGGCCCTCCGGGAGATCGCGGCCTTCCGACCCTTCCCAGAGGATCCGATCGAGGGCTCCCGGGGCAAGCTCCAGGTGGCGCTTCTCCGGGAGACCCCCACCCCCGAAGAGCGAAAGACCGTCCTCGACCTGGAGACGGAAGACGATCGGCTCGTCTTCGATGGCCAGGAGCTCTACTGGCTCCCGGAGAACGGAGTCTCCGGAACCGGTCTGGGCTGGCGACGGATCGACGAGGTCCTGGGCACCACCACCGTTCGGACCCGCCGGACCATCGAACGGATCGTGGCCAAGTTCTTCTGACACCGGAATCCCTCCGGACCGTCGACGCCGACGTGCCGCCATGACCGGCTCCAATTCCCGTCGTCCCTCCGGCTGGATCGTCCTGCCCGTCCTCCTGGTGGGAGCCCTCTACGCCTGGGGACAGTGGCGTGGCGCCGGGGCCCCGAGAACGGCGGAGCCGGGCGAAGATACGATCGCGGAGGCGTTCCGGGAGCGCCGGAGCGGACTCTGGGTCCAGGCCGAGGGGACCGTCACCGCGATCCTGCCGGACGATCGGGAGGGCTCCCGGCATCAGCGCTTCATCCTGCGGCTCTCCAGCGGCCAGACGCTCTTGATCAGCCACAACATCGATCTGGCGCCCCGGGTTCCCCTCCGGGAGGGGGACACCGTGGCGTTCCGTGGCGAGTACGAGTGGAACGAGGAGGGGGGCGTGATCCACTGGACCCACCACGACCCTTCGGGCCGGCGACCCGGAGGCTGGCTCCGCCACGGTGGCCGGACGTTCCGGTGAGAGGACCTTGTAAGCTCGTTGCCATGAGCGACCGATCGAAAGGACGCCCCGTATACTCCACCGAGCACGGCCGCACCTGTCCGAAGTGCGGTTGGCCCGTCGACGACTGCCGCTGCTCCTCGAGCCTCGAGCAACCGGTGCCGGAGACGATCGTCGTCTCCCTCACCATCGAGCGCTCCGGCCGTCGGGGCAAGACCGTGACCGTGATCCACGGCCTCCCGAGGAATGAGGAGCTGTTGAAGGAAACCGCCTCCGAGCTGAAGAAGGCCTGCGGAGCCGGCGGGAGCTACCGCGACGATCGGATCGAAATCCAGGGGGATCAGAGGGAGTCGGTCCGGTCCCTCCTGGAGAAGAAGGGATGGAGGGTGAAGGGCTGACCGTCCTTCGTCGAGCGCTCGCCCGAACCGTCTACTGGAAAACCTCCACCACGAGGTCACTGAACTTCCACCCGAACGATCTGTATTCGTTCTCGTTCGGTCGGGCGCCGTAACCGAAATTCAGGTGGAAGTCGTGCCCCCGTGGTCTCACGATCCGGCTCACATTCGGAACGCCCTTTACTCTGGCGACCCTCTTCCCGGACGGGTCGGTGACCGTGAGCAACAAGGTCCGGTTCGCAGCATCGTATAGATAGTCCCAGTGATAGACGGTCCCGAAGGGAAAATAGAGTCGCGTCTTGTGGACGATCTTCTTCTCGAAGGGTGTCCCCACCCCGTGGCTGACATTCAGCTGATAATTCGGACCGGTCCTCCTGAGCCGGACGAAGCCGTAGCGCTGTCGGTCTCCGCGTACGGCCAACCAGAAGATGAGCTGCTCGATATAGCGGGTTCCCCGCTCCTCGAGGGGCCCACCGTTCATGGCATCGAAGCTGACCCGGATGCGGTGGTACGTCCCCGGAGGGACCGGTAGGAGGATCTTCTCCTCGGGATTCCCCGGGACGGCGTGATGGAACACCCCTTCTCGCTGGAAACAGACGTCCGCCTCCGATACGCATTCTCTCGCCCTCGGCACCGGATCCGCCGGCGGGTCCGACTCCGGTCCCTCGGGCTCACTCCCCTGGAGGATTCCCTCGAAGATCACGCGGAAGAAGCGCTCGATCTGACATCCCAGGTCGCATTCTCCCTGAGCCGAGGCCGGCGATGGGAGGATGAGCACGATGCAGAGCATCAGGAAGGGGAAGGCACGCATTCCGACTCAGCACAGTGCAAAAGCCGTACCTTCTCCGTCGCTCGAGCGTCCGGTGGGATGCGCGGCCTGGAGTCCGTCGGCCTCCAGTCCGGACTCAACCGACCTTTCGGAGACCTTTCAGCCGGCGATTCACGGTCTGGAGGGATTCCCGGACCTTCTGGACCTCGTCCTGGGCCAGGGGGCTCTCGCCGAAGCTCTCGACGAGGTAGGAGTCGACGATCTTCCGGCTCGGATCCGCGATCTCCGGAAACCGCTCTTCCGCCTCGGACTGGAGGGCCAGGGGCGCGGTGCTCTCCTTGACCGACAATCCGGCTCGATCCAGGCGAGAGCGGAGGCGCTCGTAGGCTCGGGTGGCGTCGAAGGAGCGCCGGAACCTCCAGGCCATCCAGGTCCCGGCCAGGAGGGCGCCCAGAGAGAGGAGGACCGAGAGCCAGGTGATCCAGCTCTGCCAGTCCAGGGCGTCCCGGACGGTACGGTCCGACTTCGAAATCTCCTCTTCGATCTCCGTCGTTTCCGGCGCTGGAGACTCGACCTCCTCGGGACCCTGGATCCGGCTCCACCAGGCACGCCACGTCCGCATGGCCCGCCGGAAGATCTGCATCTGATCGTAGAGACCGTACGTCAGGACGTAGCGGTCCCAGCGGAAGACGACATAGTCCCAGGCCTGGGTGAAGAGCAGGGCGAAGCTCTGCTCCCGGACCTGGGGCCTGCCTTCGGGAGGCGTGGGGTCGAACAGGGCCCATCCGGATTCCGGAAGGTGGGCCTCCACCCAGGCATGGGCATTGCTCTGACGCACCACGAAGTAGTCTTCGATCCGGTTTCGCTCCCCTCCCAGGAAGCCGGTCACCAGTCGGGCCGGGATCCCCCGGCTCCGGAGAAGCAGGACCATTGAGGAGGCGAAGTACTCGCAGTGGCCCCGACGCGTCCGAAAGAGGAAGTTCTCCAGGGGCTCGTCGCCCCCCTTCCCCAGAAGCTCGGTGCTGTACTCGAACTCCGCCGCCAGATACCGCTCGAGGGCCTGGGCGGCCTCCCGGGGAGGGAGCTCTCCCATGACCTCGTCGGCGAGCTCCGCCATCCGGGGCGTCACGCTGCCCGTATCCAGGGCCGGGGACTCCTCCTCGAAGGCCTTCGGCTCCTGAGGGACCGAGCTCACGTACCGCCGATCCGCCAGGCCCACGTCGTACTCCATCAGCTCCATCGATGGTCTGGAGAGCGACAGGGCTCCTCCCCGGTCTCGCTGGAGCTCGGTCACCTTGATCTCGATCTCGCTGGCGTTCACCGGCACCGGGAGCTTGGCACCGGTCAGGGGTCGAAGCCAGAATCGAGCCGTCCGGGCCGCTGGAGCCGGCGCCAGCTCGAACCGTCCTCCGGGTTTCCGCCTCAGAGTCTCCGCCCTCGGGCTCTGGCGCCAGGCCCGGTTCCGATAGGCCTCGAAGGTGGCACCCTTGATCCGGAGCTCGTGGCGGGGATCTTCTCCGTCCTGGAAGCGGACCCGAAGGACCACCCGGGGATTGTTCCGGATGGAGCCGATGCTGTCCAGGGTCACGACATCGGTGAAGCCCGAGGCCCCGATCTCGGTCCGGGTCCCGGTGCCCCGGGTCATGATGTACGGCGTGCCGAGGCGGGGAAGCACGGCGAAGAGGGGGATCGCCACCAGGATCGAGCACGCCGTGGCCACCACCAGATAGCTCCGGAGGGGGATCCGGACCGCCTCCGGGTCTCCGTACCCGAAGCGACCCAGGACCGAGAAGACGGAGAAGCGGGTCAGGACCGTGGTCCCCAGGGCGAGGAAGGCCACCAGGTAAAGAACCATCGTCGGGTGGACGCTGGTTCCCATCGAGGCCAGGAAGAGGAAGAAAATTCCCATCAGGACCTGCCACTTGTCCTTCTCCCGTCGCAGCGCGAACAGCTTGACCGCCACCCCGAACAGGGCGACGTGGATCACGGGCCGCAGGAGCTGACCTCCCCGGGTGAAGTCGAGGAACAGCACCGGAAGATAGGCCAGGCCCAGGAGATTCATGGCCCAGTTCGGGAGCCAGGTCTCCGCCCCCTCCGAGGCCCGATGCAGGAACCCGGTCACCACCACGAGGTAGAGGACCAGGAGGGGCCAGGCCAGGAGCTCGTTGAAGGGAAGCGGGATCGGGGCGATCCACGCCATGAGACCCAGCAGGACCCTCTTCTCCCGGGAAAAGCTCATGCCGCGTCCTCACTCCGGCCCAGACCCAGCCGGAGCTCCAGGCCCCGGCCCGGGGAGGTCCGCAGGAGCGGCTCGGAGGTGACAGGGACCGGCTCCACCAGGGCCAGGGTCTCCAGGATTTCCCGTCGCTGCTGCCGGCCGCCCCGGAAGGGGAGGTGGCGCTCCCGGGTCGAGAGCTCCACCTCGTAGCCCCGGTCGAGATAGTCGACCGCCGCTGTGGCCGCCTCGGATACGAGGCGCTCGAACCGTCGTCGCTTGCCGGGATCGTCCAGCTCGCCCACCGCATTGTCGAAGACGATCGACAGCCGCTGACCCTCCTCGACCTCCCGCTCGGTGTAGATGAGCTCTCCCGTCCGGGCGCTCTGCTTCCAGTGGATCCCCCGGGGATCGTCCCCCTGCTGGAACGCCCGAAGGGCGTGGAGATCGTGCCCCCATCCGACCTTCCGGGACGCCCCCTCTCCCCGGGCTCCAGTGAGGACCGGCGAGGCCACGGCGGCCGGGTACAACTCGGGATACACGAGGACCTCCAGCTCCGTCTCGTAGCGCATCCCCTTGTGGAAGAATCCGACGGGAAAGATGCTCCCGACGTGGACCCACCGGAAACGGTGGCGGCCCCGCCGGGGGAGCATGGTCTCCATGAATCCCCGGCTCCGACCGGCCCGGGGGAGATGGGGAACCAGGAGGGGCTGGGCCCTGTCCGAGACCGAGAACACCAGGAGCCACCGGGGCATCCAACGGCCCCGGTTCCGGACCTCGAGACGGAGATGAAACGGTTGCTTGGCGTGGATCTCCTCCGGGGCGTCCAGATCGCACTCCAGCCGTCGGAGATTGACCCGGGAGACCGTTCCGGTCACCACCAGGATCCCGAGCATCAGGGCCAGGACGATGTAGAGGGCGTTGTTCCCCGTGTTCGTGGCCGCCACCCCCACGAGCACGGCGCTGACGATGTACCAGAGACCGACCTTCGTCGGACGGATCCTCTCGGGAACCGAAGCCCGGTACCGACGGTCACCCCCGTCCCCGGAGGAGCCTCCGAATCGACGCGTCAGCCTCGAGGCGAGACGGCGAAACAACGTCTCAGAGGGGTACGGAGACCGAGGTGGTCACCCGCTCGATGGCGTCCCGGGCGGCCTGGGTGCCGCCGCTCCCCTTCCGGAGAGACACCCGATGCGCCCAGACCGGGATCGCTAACCGCTGCACGTCGTCGGGCACCACGAAGTCCCGGCCCTCGCAGAGGGCGAGAGCCTGGCTCGCCCGATACAGGCTCTGGACCCCCCGGGTGGAGACTCCCATCACGAACTCTCCCCCCTCCCGGGTCGCCTTGGCCAGGGACAGGATGTAGTCGGCGATCTTCTCGGTCACCCGGACCTCCCGGGACGCCTCCTGGAGACGCTGGAGCTCCTCCCGATCGAGGGCCGGCTCGAGGGTCTTCAGGGTCTCCTCCACACCCCCCGACAGCAGGAGCTCTCGCTCCTCGTCCACCGGCGGGTAGCCGATCTCCAGGGACATGAGGAAGCGGTCGAGCTGGGATTCCGGCAGGGGGAAGGTTCCCTGATGCTCCAAGGGATTCTGGGTGGCGATCACCAGGAAAGGCGTCGGCAGGGCGTAGCGCTTCCTCTCCACCGAGACC
>JAWVZJ010000157.1:0-6451 GCA_033722255.1 Thermoanaerobaculia bacterium
CGTCAGAGGGTGATCGGGAGCGGCGCGCAGACGTGCACAGGCGCGGGCCCACGGTCAAAGTTCTCATAGCCCGCGCCGTCCCCTGACGGTCCCGCTCTCGGACCCGTAGGGCCGGCCCCGGACCATCGAGCGGTCCTTTGGCCATTTTCATCCTCATGAGTGCCCGAAGCAACGCGACGGGCATACGTGGCTACTATCTCACCCGGGAGAGGTAGGTCTCGTTCCCGATGAGGCGGCTGTAGAGCACGCCGGTGTGGTACCAGTGGAGGAGGGAGGCCTCTCGGAGGGCCCGGAGCCACCAGCGGATCCGACTCTCGGGGGCCGCTTCCCGGGCGGGGGAGAAGCGACACTCGAGATTCAAACCCCGGGCCAGGGCCCCGATGCGGGCCTGGTGAAGCGGATCGGAGACCACGAGAACCCGGTCCCAGTCCTCTTCTCGGAGGGTGTCCCGGACGTGGGAGAGGTTCTCCAGCGTGTGGCGGGAGCGGTCCTCCAGCCAGATGGCCTCCTCCGGGAACCCCTGCTCCTCCAGGTAGTTCCGGCCCGCCGCCGCCTCGGTCCGGGTAGCCTGACCGGTCAGGCCTCCGGTGATCAGGATCCGGGGGGCCCTTGCCCGCCGCCACAGGTCGGCGCCGTGGTCCAGCCGGGCCGAGAAGACTCGGCTGGGTCGGTCCTCCTCGAGCACCCGGCCCAGGACCAGAATCGCGTCGGCGGTTCCGTCGTCGATCCTCCTCGCGTCCCGGAGGACCCGACGGAGTCGGTGGAGGATCGGGAGTCCCAGCCCCAGCGTCGCCACCCCGGTGGCGACCAGGAACGAGGAGAGGGCCCCGGGTCCCAGGAAATCGCTCCAGCGATCGTTGACGTGACGGGGCATGGATGGGGGAGATTCGGGACCGAGGGGGCCTGGTGGGAGGGGATCCTAGCACCCGTACCCACGATTCCCGGTCCGGGAAGGAAACTCGTCGTGGCGTCCGGCGCATGCGGGCCCGGTCTCGGGTCCTCAATGGTGTCGGAATTTCGCGTCGGAATACCGCGCTCGCCGGTCCTTGTTAGCATCGGTGCTTCCCACGGTCGGCCCCGGACCTCCCCGGGTCCTGCTACAGTGGGGTTTCCAGCCGCAGCTCTCCCGAACGACACCGACAGAACGAGGACCCCGATGAAGAACTCAGATCTCCGTCTCCGCCCCGTGCTGCTTCTTGCCCTGAGTCTCCTACTCCTCGGGCTTCCCGCACTCGTGGGGGCCCAGGAAAGTGATGTCCGGGCGGACCGATGGTCGGACCGGCTCGGTGACATCCACACCCAGCTCGCCGAGGAGAACTACACCGAAGCACGGGACGTGGCCGTGAGCCTCACCGAGGAGATGCTGGATCATCTGGGAGCCGGGGACAACGCGGAGTACACCATGGCTGTGGTCACGGCGTTCCGGGCCCTGGCGGAGACCGGGCTCGGAAACTCCGAGGACGGGCTCTGGTTCTGGCGCACGGCGACCATCCTCTACCCGGCCTTCGCCGAGCGGGACCTCTCGGTCTACGGAGAGCCGGCGGAGTGGCTCGTTTCTCAGGAGTTTCGTGGTGATTTCCAGGCCCCGGTCGAGATCACGGATGTCCAGCCGCCCTCGGTCGTCGAGAGCATGCCCGCCCCCCGTCCAGGTGCTATCGGTGACCTCGAGACCGAGAACGTCGAGGTCGCCGTCGAGGTGATCATCGGTGTCGACGGCGACGCCCGGGAGCCCCGGTTGGTGGAGGCCCCCGAGGTCCCGTCGGTGGTGTTCTCCGCCCTCGACACACTCCGGCAGTGGAGGTTCGAGCCGGCGACATTGTCGGCAACCCCGGTCGCCGTGGGCCAGACGGTGGTCGTTCCCCTGGCCGCGTCGGAGCCGGAGACCACGGGCTGACGTAGTCCCGACCCCACTGCGGTCCGGACTCCGAGGAGGGGAGCTGCCTTCAGGGGAACCTCCCGGGAAACGAGGCTCGGGCGTTTTCCTCGACGATCCCCCGAGACCGATTGTCGAATTTCGTCGAGATGGGAGGACCCGCCCTTTGCCGTCGAACGGTCCGACGGGGGATGGCTGCCGTACACTGGAGGCGTGACCGACTCCTCCCATGGCGATCGTCTGAGCCGGGCCCTGGAGCTCCTCCGACGGGAGGCCCGGTCCCGGTTGGAGAAGACCCCCGGGGGGGCGAGGATCCAGGGAACCGTCGATCTCTCCGTCCGCCTGCCCCTGGTCGGCGCCGAGGAGCTCGGGGAGAGCCGCGGGGAGCTCGATGCGGAGCTGGACGAGGAGATCCGTTCTCTGATCGCTCGGCGGTCCTTCGTGGTTCCCGGGCGGGCGTTCTGTCTCCGCTGTGCCTCCTCCGAATGTCGTCATTCATCTTCTCCCGGGCCCCGGCAGGTCTTCTCCGGCTACAGTCCCTCCGGAGTGCCCCGGTTCGTCGACTATCCCCAGCTCCTCCTGGAGAAGGACGACGAGCGGGCGGCGCAGCTCTTCGGCAAGCGCCGAGGAGTCGTGGCCCGCAGGTTTTCGAGCGACGAGCTCACCGAGAGCCTGGTACCCGCTTACCGGGAGAGATTCGGCCCCGTCGAGCTCCACGGACAGGTGGCCGCGGGGTGGTTCCCCCTCCCGGGAGAGGTGGCGGACGAGGTCCTCGCCGTCTGCTATCAGCTCCTCTCCACCGGTCGGGGCAGACGACGTCGTCTGCTGCTCCATCCGGTCGGAGTGGCGGGGGACGACGAAGTGCGGGAGCGGCTCCTCGCCTCCCGGGGACGGGTCCCTTGGCGTCCGGCCACGGCCTGGGCCCGGGATGTCCTGGAACAGATCCAGGCGGACATCCGGGAGGGGATCAAGATGCCCCTGGCCAAGCTCCGGGCTCGTCTGGACGGCGTGTTACGACATCTCACCGATCGTCTGGAACGCCCCTCTCGGCGTCGACGTCGCCAGACCGGTCACGCCCAGAAGCGGCATCGATCCCGGGGCCGCCCCACCGGCTCCGCCCTGGCCGACCTCGCGGACGCACCCCGGGAGAGGATCTACTGGGACGGCCGCAACGGAACCTTCGTTGTCCTGGGTCCGAAGAACCGGACCCACGTCTTCAGCCCCGAGGGGAAGCTGGTGACCTCGGTGCGGTATCCCTCCACCACCATCGAGCGCCGACAGCGAAAGGGCCAGTGGCGTCCGGTCTCGCCGGAGGAGGCCCGTCGGTTGGAAGAGAAGGTGGAGAGCCGGCTCGGAGAGTCGGACCAGGATTGACCGGGGGCCTCCGGACCGGATGCGCGGTCGGGCCGGTCGGGTCAGAAGGGGGTCAGGGAGGGGCGACCGGGCCGGGGGAAGATGTGACGGCTCACGGGGACGAAGTCCTTCACCTCGTCCTCGTACATGAAGTGGGTGATCCGGGTGATCTCGTCGTCGATCCGGATGAAGTTGAAAGTATTCTTCTCCCGCTCCCGGGCCCGGCCCCGGCGGGAGGTGGTGGTCCCGGACTGGACGATGATCATGCCCCGCTCCCGGTGCTCGCCGGGGTAGACGTCCAGAGAGTTTCCGATGTACGCTCGATGGAGGTGGCCTCCCAGGATCATGTGGACTCCGAGCTCCACGAAGCGGTCCATGGCCCGACGGGCCTTGGGCATCGTCTGATCCTTCTCATAGTCCGGAGCGGGTGCGAAGTGGTGGTGGGAGACCACGATCCGGATGGCGTCGGGACGGGCCCGGTCGAAGGCCCGCTGGCAGAATTCGAGCTGGTCCAGGTGGATCCTGCCGTTGCTGATGCAGCGCCGAGGCGAGGTCGAATCCAGACCCACGATCACTACTTCTCCCAGATCCAGGACCTGGTCGAGCTCCTCGCTGATGTACTCTTTGTAGAGGGCCCGGGGTCGGAGGAACCGTTCGAAGACCCGGTAGAGGGGCACGTCGTGGTTGCCGGGAACCACGACCCGGGGCACGTCGGGCAGCCGATCCAGGAACTCCCGGGCCTCGGCGAACTGTTCCTCCTTGGCCCGCTGGGTGAAATCGCCGCTGACCACCAGCACGTCCGGCTCCAGAGTGGGTGCCTTCTCCAGGACAGCGTCTCCGACGTCGGGGACGAAGGGCGGACCGAAGTGGAGATCCGAGATGTGGAGCAGAGTGATCATGGTTCCCCCGCGTCGGTCTCGTTCCGGCGACGAAGCCGGAGGGCGTGAATCAGACTCCTCACGTTGATCTCCCACTCCGGAAGGACGAAGCTGATGATCACGGCTTCGACGTTGGTGGCCGTCACCAGGGCCAGGGCCAGGACCAGGGGCAGGGTCTGGTCCGTGAGGACGACGGTTACGAACGCGATTCCTCCCACGAGCCAGGAGGCCTTGGCCCCCAGAGTGTGGTAGCTCGGAAGGCGCCGGAACCGGAGGAGGCCCACGAGGTAGGAGATTCCCCAGGTGATCCCCACGGCCATCAGCCAGCCCCGGACCGCGAGGATCGTATTCGGCTCCAGCCACCAGAGACAGAGGGCGAAGACGCCGTACATGGCCGCGTCGGCGATGCTGTCGAGCCGGGCACCGATCGTGGTCTCCTGATGCAGGAGCTTGGCGAGCTTGCCGTCCAGCCAGTCGGTCAGGAGGAGGGCGGCCACGACCCAGAGAAACGCCGTCCTCTCTCCTCTCCAGGCGAGCCAGGAGACCGGGATCAGCCCGGCGAGCCGCAGGAGACAGAGCAGATTCGGGATCGTCCAGAGACGGTCCTTCCTCTCCGGAGTCCCGGGAACCGTCCCCTCGGCCTCCCCGGTCACGAGAATCGGTACCAGAGCAGGTAGGTGAGGAAGAAGAAGACCGGAGCGGTGGCGGTCAGGCTGTCGAGGCGGTCCAGGATCCCCCCTTGTCCCGGGAGGAGCGTCCCGCTGTCCTTGACCCGGGCCTTCCGCTTGAAGGCGGAGATCGTCAGGTCGCCGATCACGCCGGCCAGGGCGATGAGGGCTCCCGTGGCCGCCGACCAGAGCCAGGGGGCGCCGAGGGCTCGGCCCCCGAGAGGGACCGCGTGACCCAGAGGAGTGAGCGCCGGGCCCAGCACGAGGGCTACGCCGACCGTGGTGAGGAGCCCTCCGATCAGTCCCTCCCAGGTCTTGTGTGGGGAGAGAACCGGGGCCAGGAGCCTGGATCCGATCTTCCGGCCCCACCACGCCTGGAGGATGTCGTTGAAGGCGGTCAGGAGCAGGAGGTAGAGGACCCACCCCATGGCTCCTCCCCGGGGGTTGCCGGAGGCGGGAAGGGAGGCCACGCCAGCCAGGTAGAGAGGGGCGAAGAGGCCGAGGATCCAGCCGTGGCCCAGACTCCGGACCGCGCCCCGCCGGGGGTAGGGCGGCCGGCGCCAGTCGATTCCCAGGAGGAAGAGGACCACCATGGTGCCCGGGAGGACGTCGAGGTATACGGTCTCCCAGTCGAGCCAGGCCCACCCGTAGACCAGGGGTACCGGAAGGACTGCCAGGAGGTAGAGATGGGGGATCTTCAGCAGATTCAGGAGCTCCCGTAGAGCCAGGAGGGCCAGGACGCCCATCACCGCGAAGACCCCGGACCGACCGACGGCCAACGCCGCTCCGGCGAGAAGCGTGAGGGCCCACCAGCTCCCCACGCTCCGCCATCGCTCCACGATCGCCTCGTCGTCGGAACGAAGCCGCCGGATCCCCCGCACGACCGTGTCCGCCAGCAGGGTCACGACGACCAGACAGAGGACGATCACCACGGGCGGCTCCAGCCCGAAAACACTCAGTGCCTCAGTCCTCATCGGGTTCGTTCCGGGGAACCCTCGAGAGGGGGTGTGCCATGGGAACCGTCGTGAGAGGGGCGGGTTAAGCTCGGCTGGGCCATGGTCGATGTATCGTCGAAAAGGGGCGGAGGCACCTCCCCTCCGGAGCGTCGGCGGTGGATTCTCCTCCTGGTCGCCGCCATGATAGCCGGAGCCCTGGGTTGGTGGACCGGAGGACGGTGGACGGCGGAGGCCCGGGCCCTCCGGGTGCTACGGCTCCCCGAGGCCCCGGTAGAGGCCCGGGAGCGGAACGGCGTCTCGCAGGGCTCGATCCGAATCCTCGCCTGGAACATCGCCCACGGCCGAGGATCCGGGGACCGAGGCTGGGCCCGGAACTGGATGGGAGGAGACCGGGAGGAGCGCTCGAGGCGTCTGGATCGAATCGGTCGGGTCCTCCGGGAGGTGGCTGCCGACCTGGTCGTCCTGAACGAGGTGGACTTCGATGCGGTGTGGTCCGGGGGGATCGACCAGGCGGAGGTCCTGGCCCGGCTGGCCGGCTACCCCGTCCGGGTAGAGCAGCGCAACTTCGACCTCTCCCTCCCCGGGCTGGATTTCGCATTCGGCAACGCCATCCTGAGCCGGGTTCCGGTCCTGGAGGCCCGGCGGTTGGAGCTTCCCGTCCATTCCCGGCTGGAAGAGGTGATCGCGGGGACGAAGAGCTCGGCCCTCGTCGTCGTGGAGACC
>JAWVZJ010000158.1:0-6451 GCA_033722255.1 Thermoanaerobaculia bacterium
AGGGGGTTCTCTCGAGCGCTCCTCACGGATCGTCAAAGGGCACTTCGGACCGGCGCGAAGACGAGCACAGGCGCGGGCCCACGGTCAAAGTTCTCATAGCCCGCGCCGTCCCCTGACGGTCCCGCTCTCGGACCCGGAGGACCGGCCCAAGGTCATCGAATGGTCAGCTGCCCATTTTCATCCTCATGAGTGCAACGAGCAACGCGACGGGCATGTGGGGCTGCTATATTGATCCCCCCGCGGCCCCCGCGGGAGATCCAGACAGATCCGGGCGGACGTCCGCTCTGCCCGTCGCTCGACGACAGATCCCAGGAGGAGGAGCCATGGCCGGAAAGACCGACATCGCGAATCACGTCTACGAGAACGTCGAGGGCCTCACGAAGAAGCAGGCCAAGGAGGTCGTCGACGCCATGACGGAGGCGATCACCGAGAACCTGATCCGCGGCGATCGGGTCACCCTTCCGGGGTTCGGGAGCTTCCAGGTCTCCGAGCGAGCGGCGAGAACGGGGAGAAACCCGAAGACCGGCGCCACCATCAAGATCCCCGCCACGAACAACGTCCGGTTCAAGGCCGGGAAGAACCTGAAGGAGAGCGTGAACTGAACGCCCGGGGAGAACCGGAGGCCCGTCCGCTCACCCCCTCCGCCGCAGGACGTGGACGGTGAAGCCGTCGTGATCCCCCTCCGGCAGGAGCCGCCAACGCCCCGGTGCCTCGATCCCCTCCTGCCAGTCGACGGGAAGCTCCCCCCGCAGGTCGATCCGTTCGAACTCCGGCCTGCCCGCCAGGAAGGGCTCCACCACCTCTTCGTTCTCCTCCCGCTCCAGGGAGCAGGTGATCACCAGGAGTACACCCCCCGGCTCCACCAGGGCAGCGCTGCCCTCGAGGATTGCGGAGCCGGTCGCGGCCAACCGATCGATCTCTGGCGGCGTCAGCCGCCACTTGATCTCCGGGTGCTTCCGGAGGGTTCCGGTGCCGGAGCACGGCAGGTCCACCACGACCCGGTCGAATCTCCCCTGCAGTCCGGGGCGTGATCCGTCCGAGACCACCACCGGCGCCCTCCGCTCCAACCGGTCGAAATTCTCCTGGATGGATTCGATCCGGGCCGGGTCCACCTCCGACATCAGAGGCCGGACCTCGGGCTCCCAGGCCAGGAGGGCGAAGGTCTTTCCCCCGGGAGCCGCCGCCACGTCCAGCACCCGTTCTCCCGCCTCGGGCGGCGGGAACAGGGCCACGATCTGGCTGACCTCGTCCTGGACGTAGCAGCTCCCGTCCCGGAACGGGAGGGAACCGAACAGGTCTCCGGTCTCCACCGTGATCCCCAAGGGTGAGAGGCGACAGGGCTCGACGAGCACGCCGGCGTCGATCAGGCGCTCGGCCAGGAGTCCCCGACCTCCCCGATCCCGGAAGGAGAGCACCTGGAGGCGCTTCGGACGGTTGTTCACCTCCAGGAGCCTTCGGGTCCGCTCCCATCCGAAGCGGTTGGACCAACGCTGGACCAGGAAATCCGGGTGGCTCCACTCCACGGCCGCCCGGCCCACCGGATTGGAGATCTCCACCGGCCACGCCTTCAGGGATCGATCCCGGCCGATCCGTCGGAGGACGGCGTTCACGAAGCTCGCTCCTCCGCGGTGCGTGACGGCCCGGGCCTGCTCGACCGCCTCGTCCACGGCGGCGTAGGAGGGAATCCGGTCCAGAAAGAGGAGCTGATAGGTCCCGATCCGCAGCGGAGCCCGCAGGGCGGGCTCGATCCGCTCGAAATCCCGATCGCTGGCGCCGGCGATCACGTGGTCCACCCGTCGGAGCCACCGGAGGGTCCCCAGGACGAGCTCCCGGAGGAGTCCCTGGTCCCGCTCGTCGAACCGGGGAAGGACTCCGGACAGGAAACTCTCCACCGGAGCCGAGGAAGCAAGGGTCCTCTCCACCACCCAGCTCGCCGCCACCCGGACGGTATTGTCGGGCGACCGCTTTGCGGTGGTGCGCCGTCGACCCCTGCCGTCGGACCGGGAGGATGACCGCCGTCGACCCGCCATCACTCCAACCGCTCGCCGACCTCGAGCCGCTTCCCGTTCCAGAGATCCCGGGCCGAGATCCGTCTCCGGCCCGGAAGCTGGACTTCGGTCAGACCGAAAGCCCCCCGGCCACACGCCACCAGGATCCGATCCTCCTCCAATCCCAGAATCGTCCCCGGAGTGGCGTCCCCCGGAGCGATGCCGGCCTCGCTCCGGGCCTCGGGCTCCGGCTCCCCCCAGTGGATCTGGAGTCGCTGTCCCCGGAGGTCGGCGAAAGCTCCGGGCCAGGGAATCATGGCCCGGAGGTGGGCGAACACCTCCTCGGCCTCGCGATCCCATCGAAGCCGGCCGTCCTCCTTGGACAGTCTCGGCGCGTGGGTCGCCGCCTGATGGTCCTGCTCCTTGGCTTCCACCGAGCCCACCCGGAGCCCGTCGATCGTCTCCACCAGAACCGCCGCTCCCAGATGCGAGAGCCGGGCGAAGAGTGCTCCCGCCGTCTCCCGGCCCCAGAGGGGCGTGGCGTGCTGGCGCAGGATCGGCCCCGTATCCAGGCCCTCGTCCATCCGCAGGGTCGTGATCCCCGTCTCCCGGTCTCCGGCCCGGATCGCGGCCTGGATCGGCGCCGCGCCCCGCCACCGAGGAAGCAGCGAGGCGTGGACGTTGACGCACCCCCGGCCCGGAAGCGACAGGAGGGCCTCGCCGAAGATCTGTCCGAAGGCGACGACCACGGCCAGATCGGGCTCCAAGGCGTCCATTCTCCGGAGGAAGTCGGGGTCCCGGACCTCCTCCGGCTGGGCGACCTCCAGATCCCGGCTCCGGGCCCAGGCCGCGACCGGCGGCTGCCGGAGCTCCCGGCCCCGACCCCCGGGCCGTGCCGGCTGACTCACGACCAGGACCGGCTCCCAGCCCGCCTCACACAGGGCCCGGAGGCTGGGGAGGGCGAAGTCGGGCGTGCCGAAAAACACGATCCTCGGGGCAGGGGGCATGGGATCCGATCGTAACAAAGGATCGGAGAGGATCCCGGGCCCTCGAACCGCTACCTCGGCTGCTGATCGACCTCCTCGAAGAAGTCCGGACCCACGAGGACGTCCCGGGGCTTGGAGCCCTGGGGCGGTCCGACGATCCCCTCCTGGGCCATCATGTCGATCAGCCGGGAGGCCCGGGAGAACCCGATCCGCAACCGCCGTTGCAGAAAGCTGGCAGAGCCCTTCCGCTCGGAGACCACGATGCGGGCCGCCTCGTCGTAGAGCTCGTCCTCCTCGTCCACGCCCCCGCGGCCACCCCGCTGACTGCTCTCCGAATACTGCACCACCTCCGGATCCAGATCCGGCTTGCCGCGCCTCTTGAGCCAGCGGATCAGGGCCGCCGTCTCCTGCTCCGAGATGTAGGCGCCGTGGAGCCGCTTGAGCCGGGAGCTCCCTGGCGGCATCAACAGAAGGTCCCCGTTCCCCAGGAGCCGCTCCGCCCCCACCGTGTCCAGGATCGTCTTGGAGTCGTGCCGGCTGGTGGTGGCGAAGGCCATCCGGCAGGGGAAGTTCGCCTTGATGGTCCCGGTGATCACGTCCACGGAGGGCCTCTGGGTGGCGATGATCAGATGAATGCCCACCGCCCGGGCCATCTGGGCCAGCCGGGCGATGGAGGCCTCCACGTCGGAAGCCGCCACCAGCATCAGGTCCGCCAGCTCATCGATCACGATCACGTAGTACGGGAGGGGCTTCAGATCCTCCTGCGTGATCTCGCTGTCCTCGTCCAGAGAGAGCCTCTTCTGCACCTCCGGATCGCAGATGGCCCGGTTGTAGTAATCGATCGAGCGAACGTGGACCTCCGCCAGGAGGCGGTACCGCCGCTCCATCTCCGCCACCGCCCACCGGAGGGCGTTGGCGGCCTTCTTCGGCTCGATCACCACCTCCGTCTTCAGATGGGGGATGTCCTTGTAGACCCCGAGCTCCACCCGCTTGGGATCGATGAGGATGAACTGCACCTCCTCCCGGGTGGCCTTGTAGAGGATCGACGTGATCATCGACTGGAGCCCGACACTCTTCCCCGAGCCGGTGGCGCCGGCCACCAGGATGTGGGGCATGGTGGCCAGATCGGCGAAGTGGGGCTCGCCGTGGATGTCGAGACCGATGGCCATCGTCAGGGGCGACGGCGACCGACAGAACTTCTCCTTCCGCAGCAGGGATCCCACCCGGATCAGGCCCCGATCCTGGTTCGGGACTTCGATCCCCAGGGTGGACCGGCCCGGCAGCCGGTCGATCCGCACCGATTCCGCCTTCAGGGCCAGGGCCAGGTCGTCCTGGAGATTGACGATCTGGCTCATCTTCACCCCTGGAGCCGGCTTGAACTCGAACACCGTGATCACCGGGCCCGGGCTGATCGCCTCGATCGTCCCTTCGACCCCGAACTCCTCGCAGCTCCGGCGGATCGTCTCGCCCAGGCGGATCAGCTCGTCCTCCGGGACCGCCTGCTCCGTCTCGTCCAGGACCAGGAGGTTCAGGGGAGGCAGGGAGCGATCCCGATCGTCCGCCCCGTCGGAATCGAACAAGCGGGCCTGGGCCTTCGATCTCTGGCTCCCCTTCGCCGGAGAGGCCGCGGTCGCGGTCTCCGGCGAGGCCGGCCCCGGGGTCCCCTTCCGGACCTTTCGCACCGCGAAACCCTGCTCCCCCTGCTTCTCGGTCACCCGGAGGGGGAGATCCAGCTCGTCTCCCGGCGAATCGGCGACGCCCCCTGCTTCCCCCGCCTTCTCCTCCCGACGCCGGAGGTGCTTGGCCACGACCCGGGCCCGGGCTTTCTCCTTCTCTCGGTGCTGCTTTCGCCGGATCCAGGCCGTCCGCGCCTGCTCGAACCTCTCCACCAGGAGGTCCCGCAGGCGGAGGGCCATCTCGCCCAGGGTCGCTCGGGAGGTCAGAGACAGACCGATGAGAACGAACGACACCGTCACCAGGAAGGCCCCCCCCAGGTTCAGCTGACTCCGGAGCCCGCCGGCCAGGTAGCGCCCGAGAACACCCCCTGCATCCAGGCTGTCTCCCCTCCAGGAGATCGTCTCCAGCAGAAGCTGCAGGAACACGGGGACCGAGGCCATCAGGAGGATGAACCCCAGGCCCCGTCCCGAACCCTTCCCGCCCTCCTCGTCCCGGAGGAGGCGCCAGGCGGGGATCGCAAGCCCGATCGGCACCAGGAAGGCGGCGAGACCGAAGAGCCCCAGCAGGAGAGCGGACACCTGGGCTCCGAACGCTCCGATCCAGTTCTCCGGCCGCACCGCGTCCGGTACCTGATGGAGGAAGCTCGGGTCCGCCGGGTTGTGGCTCACCAGGCTCGCGGCCAGCAGCGCCGCCAGGGCACCCAGGACCAGCCCGGCCAGCTCACGACCCTTGTGGGGCCCGAGCCGGGGCGTGAGGGGGAGCTTCCAGGTAGAGGTCTTTCCGTTCCCCATGCTAGGCTCCTCTGAATCCGTGGCCGGACGCACGGGAGGTCGGTCTCGGTCGGCCGTGATGTCGATCGGTCTCGGGATTCACTCGGTCGTTCCCGTCGAAGTTGGAGCGTTGCTTGAACAAAAGGTCGCTAAATCCCTTGAATTCTAACATTCCGACGAACGATCTGGCCAGACCGAGCACCGAGACCGAAGGATCGGCACCGTGGACGGAGACACGAGAGCCTTTCGGGCTACCTTCTGCAAGTCCTGGCCTCGGAGGGGTTTGACACCTTTGAGGGCCGTTGTTACACTCTCGCGCGCCTCGAAGAATCCAGAGGAATTCAGATGATCAAAGCCGACATCGTCGCCCGCGTTGCCGAAGCCTCCGACCTGACCCGCGTCAAGGCGGGAGAGGCCGTGAACGCGGTACTGGCCGCCGTCAAGCAGGCTCTGATCGACGAACGGCGGATCGAGCTCCGGGGCTTCGGGGTCTTCGAGGTTCGGGACCGCAAGCGGGGCGTGGGTCGGAACCCGAAGACGGGAGTCGAGGTTCCGATCGAGCCCGGAAAGGCGATTCGGTTCAAGCCGGGGAAAAAGATCAAGAGTCTGTGAGCCCCTCCGAGCAGGAGCCGGTCTCACCGCTCCCCCCGGAGCTCTTCAGCCCCAGCCGCCAGAATCGGGAATCCGCCCCCGAAGAGGCCGGGCTCCTGACCCGACGACGGAGCTGGATCCTGTCCGGGATCCTCTTTCTCCTGACCTTCTTCACCACGACGACCATGGGCCCGTTCTGGACCCTCGTGGTCCGGACCGACGTGATGACCGATCTGCCGGAGCTCCTCACCCTGGAGTCGATCCGGAGGGTTTGGGGAAATCCGGAGCTGCTGAAGCTGGGGCTCTCCTTCTCCCTCCCGGTGCTCCTGATCCTCCTGGCCCACGAGCTGGGTCACTACCTGACCTGTCGCCACTATCGGCTCCGGGCCACCGCCCCCTACTTCCTCCCCCTCCCCCTGGCCCTGGGCACCCTGGGAGC
>JAWVZJ010000159.1:0-6423 GCA_033722255.1 Thermoanaerobaculia bacterium
CCGGTGGGGCCGGGGAGGACGAAGGGACGGAGAACCCCAGAACGACGCCCGATCCAGCGACCGGGACGATGGATCTCACCGCCGAGGCCCGTCACGTCACTCCCGACGATGACAACCACCACGACCGGACGGTTCTGGCCGTTCCCCTCCCGGCTCGGGTGCTCCCGGGAGAGACAGTCCGGGTGGCGATGGACTGGCGGGCCCGGGTTCCCCGGACCTTCGCCCGGACCGGCCGCCGGGGTGATTTCTACTTCATCGCCCACTGGTTCCCGAAGCTGGGGGTCTTCGAGGGTCCCGAGGGCTGGAACTGCCATCAGTACCACGCGAACACCGAGTACTACTCCGACTACGGCGTCTACGACGTCTCGATCACCGTGCCCGAGGGGTTCGTGGTCGGGGCCACCGGCCGGGAGGAGGAGCGCTCCAGGGAGGACGGGGTGGTGACCCGCCGCTTCGTCCAGCCCGACGTCCATGCCTTCACCTGGACCGCCTTTCCCGGCTTCCTGGAGACCGGTCGGCGGTTCGAGGTCGAGGGCCTGCCGCCGGTAGACGTGCGGTTCCTCTACCAGCCGGAACACGCCCACCAGGTCGAGCGCCACTTCCACGCTGCCTTTGCCGCCCTCGAGCTCTACGGCCGCTGGTACGGACCCTATCCCTACGACCACCTGACGGTCGTGGATCCGGCCTGGGGGAGCGGCGCCGGCGGGATGGAGTACCCGACCCTCTTCACCTCCGGCACCCGGATCTTCAAACCGTTCGGCAGCGGCTCCCCGGAGGGGGTGACGGTCCACGAGGTCGGCCACCAGTTCTGGTACGGCGTGGTGGGGAACAACGAGTTCGAGCACGCCTGGCTGGACGAGGGCCTGAACACCTTCTCCACCGGCCGGGTGATGCAGGAGGTCTACGGACCGTCGGTCCGGGACGTCCGGTACCTGCGGCCGCCGGGGACCGACTGGCGGGGCTTCCTGCCGGTCCTTTTCCGGGGGATCCGGGAGGAACCCCTGGCCCGGCGTCTGCGGCGCTACCGGGAGAACGCCGACTGGGACGTTCCCTCGGATCCGACCTTCCGCTACTACCCCGAGGCCCACGGCGACGTCAGCTACTCGAAGACGGCCCTCTGGCTGGCAACCCTGGAGGGCTACCTGGGCTGGGACGTCCTGCGGGAGATCCTGTCCACCTTCTACGACCGCTGGTCCTTCCGCCATCCCGGCCCGGAGGACTTCTTCGCCGTGGCCAACGAGGTCGCCGCCGAGCGCTTCGACGACGAGCGGGCAGACCTGGGATGGTTCTTCGACCAGGTCCATCGGTCCGCCGTGACCTTCGACTACCGGGTGGTCCGGGCCGACAGCTTCGCCGCCGACGTCGAGGGCTTCGTCCGGGAAGGGGGAGAGATGGTCTACCGGGCCGGGGATGCAGAGTCCGGGGAGGATGCCGGGACCTGGCGCTCCGAGGTGGTGGTGCGCCGGAGCGGTCAGGGCTACTTCCCGGTGGACATCCTCCTGACCTTCGAGGATGGAACAGAGGTCCGGGAACCATGGGAAGGCCGGGAACGCTGGCGCCTCTTCGTCCACGAGGGGCCGTCCAAGCTGGTCTCCGCCACGGTGGATCCCGATCGCATCCTCCGTCTGGATCTCCATCCCTCGAACAATGCACGTCTGGTGGAGCCGGCCGGGCCTCTGGCGTCCGTGAAGTGGGCCGGAAAATGGATGCTCTGGCTCCAGGACCTGATGCAGACCTTCGCTTTCTTCGTCTGAGGGAGATGTCGATGAGTTTCGTTTCCGCCGTACGGGAGGGCCTGATCCGGGCGATCCGGGCCCCGGGCCTGGTGGCCCTGCTCTGGGGCGTCAATCTGCTCGCGGCCCTGCCCTTCGCCGTCGTCCTCGGCGCTTCGATCCACGACGACGTCGCCTCCCGGCCCGCGGCCCATCGCCTCGAGAGCGGCTTCGACGTCGACTGGGCGGGGGAGCTCGACGCGGGGGCCTTGGGCTTCGAGGCCTCCTTTGGTCCGGAGATCGTCGGTGCCGGCGCCTTCCTCCGGAACCTCGAGGCCTGGTGGTCCGGCCGGCTGTTCACCGATCCCGCGGGGGGGTGGGGACTGCTGGCCGCTGGCACGGTCTTCGCGCTGGTCTGGATCTTCCTCCTCGGCGGAGTCCTCCACCGCCTGGCCCAGCCCCGGGAACGTTCGTCTGTCACCCTTCGCCCGGGAGGAGCGGGGGGAGCCCGGGGAGGCTTCGGTGCCGCTTGCGGCCGGTTCTTCTTCCGTTTCCTCCGACTGGCCGTTCTCTCCGCGCCCCTCTACCTCCTGATCTTCTGGGGCGCCCGGCGGGGCTTCGGGATCCTGGAGGACGCGTTGCGGGACGTCACCTCCGAGCGCACGGCCCTCCTCGGGACCGTCCTGGGAGCCCTCCTCGTGGTCCTCGCCCTGACCCTGGTGAAGGTGGTCTTCGACTACGCGAAGATCGCCGTCGTCCTGGAGGGTCGGCGCAGCGCCCTGGGGGCCGCCTGGGCCGGAGCCCGCCTCGTCGCCTCGCGACCCCTCGCCGCAGTCGGGCTTTACTGGAGCTTCGCCCTCCTGGCCCTCCTGGGGCTCTGGCTCTACGGGGTCGTGGCCCCCCAGGCCGGCCCGGCCACCTGGCCGGCCGTCCTCGGGGCCCTGGTGCTGGGCCAGCTCGCCCTCGCTCTCCGCCTCGGTCTCCGAGTGGCCACTTTCGGGGCGGAGACCGCCCTCTTCGGCTCGATGCGCTCAGGCTCCCGCTTCCGCTAACGAATGACCCGGGCCAGGGAGAGAAGGCGGGCCGGGAGCTCGTGCCCCTCCCGCTCCAGCCGGGGAAGGTGGATCACGATCTCCGGCTTGCCGTCGTCGGTCAGACCCACGGCCAGGGCCACCCGGCCCTCCTCCGTGAGCTCCACGTCCCCGGTGGTGGTCAAGATCCGCTCCTCGACGCAGAGGACCCGGAGCTCGTCGGTGGCGGCTCCAGGGAGGAAGTAGACGGAGGAGACCCCTTCCAGACTGTCCGCGGCCGCCTCCGGGTGCAGGATCTGGGCCTCGATCTCCAAAGCGGCGAAGGCGGAGGCGATGCGATCGGCGGCCTCCTCCGAGCTTCCGTCGTGGACGATCATGAGCCGCAGTGGCCGGCGGAGCTCGTCGTCGTAGCCGAAGACCTTCTTGATCACCGCCGCCTGGACCTGGACGGGGACGGGACCCTGGGCCGTCGCAGGCCGGGGCAGGACGGAGAGGAGGAGCGCGATCCAGACGGCGAGCAGCACCCGGTCCCGGTGGAGATGCGTCAGAAGGACCACGTGATGCCTCCGAAGAGCTCCCGGCCCGGGAGCGAGGTGTCGAAGCCCACCAGGGTCTCCCGGGGAGCTTCGTCCAGGAGGTCCGTCGCGTAGAGGGAGAGCTGGATCTGGCCGCCGAGACGGGGCACGGGCCGGGTCCAGTCGAGGCGGAGGTCCAGCAGGAGATGGTCGCCGCCCTCTGTGTCCATTCCGGTGAAGTCCGCCCAGAACCCCGGGACCGGGTAGTCCCCGACCCAGGTGGCCTCGACGGAGCCGCTCCAGGGCCCGGCGGGGCCGAGATAGGCGTTGAAGACGAGACGGTGGTCCGGGGCGTAGAGGGGCTGGAGACGCCGCCCCGCCAGATCCCTGAGGTCTCCCTCCTGATCCACCTCCTGCCACGCCCACCCGAGGCGGGCGTCGATCCGGTCGCCGGGCCGGTACCGGATCTCCGTCTCCGCCCCCCGCTGCCGGGCCTCGTCTGGATGGTTGGCGAAGGTCACCCGGAGGGGGCCCGGCCCCTCCCGGAAGGCGAGGACTACGAAGTCCTCCACCGTGGACTGGAACAGCGCACCCCGGAGCTGGAGCTCGGGAGAGATCTCCATCTCTCCGCCGAGCTCGAAGGTCTCGATGCGTTCGGGCTCCAGTGTCGGATCCGGATCGAAGATTGCCAGGGGGATCGCGCCTCCGGGTTGCTGGAGGGACAGCCACCAGCTGTTCTGGTACCGCTCCGAGAGGCTGGGGAAGCGGAAGGCCGTGGCCCAGGAGCCCCGGACCGTGACCCCGTCCCGGGGGAGCCACACCGCGGCCACCCGGGGCGAGAGCTCGTCGCCGTAGAGGTCGTCGGCCTCGCCGTCGTATCGGAAGCCGAGAGTCATCTCCAGCTCGCCGTCCAGGGCGGTGATCCGGTCCTGGGCCCAGACGGCGAGCTTTTCGTAGTCGTAGTCACGGACCCCGGCCTCCTCCGGAGGGAGGAGCTCTACCGGCTTGTCCCCGGCCTCGACCCGCCGGGCCTCGACTCCCACCAGCAGATGGTGGGAGGGGACCGGCCGGATCCCGGCCCGGACCTCGCCCAGGAGCTCGCTGCCGTGGTCGGCAGAGCGGGCGAACTCCGGACGCTGACCGGCGGCATGGCAGGAGCCGCAGTACATCCCGTCCCGCCGGGCGTAGGCCAGGTCCCCGGCCAGCTCGATCCTCCCCCCGTCGAGCTCCTGCCGGTAGCGGAGGGTGGCGACGTCGACTTCCTGCTCGAGGTCGGAGACGCTCCGGAGGGGACCGAAATCGAAGCCGTCGATCTCGTCCTGGTACCGGTAGTAGCTGAAGGTCACCGGCTCCCGCCTGGCCTTGACCAGCAGGTCCCCGGCCTCCACCCCGGAGCCGCTCTCCCGCCAGAACTCCGGGGCGAACCCGCTCTGACCTGCCCGGCCGGAGACCAGGAGAGCTCCTTCGGCCCACTCCTTCCCGAAGACGGCTCCAGCGGAGCGGGTCTCTCTGTCCCCGCCGAAGAGCTCCACGCTCCCCCGGGAGTCCATCTCCCCGGCGGACCGGGTGACCACGTTGATGACGCCCCAGAAGGCGTTTTCGCCGTAGAGGGCGGCTCCGGGACCCCGGATCACTTCGATCCGCTGGACGTGCTGGAGGCTGAAGAAGTCCGGTAGGGGATGGGGCCGGAATCCCCCCTTGTTGGCCGAGTTCTGGGGGACTCCGTCGATGAGCAGGAGAACCCGGCTGGAGAAGGGGAGCTGACCGAAGCCCCGGATGGTCATGGTGGTCACCATCGGGTTCCAACGGACGTTGACCCCGGCCACGCGGCGGAGTAGCTCCGGGAGAGTCCGGGCGGCGGAGGCCTCGATCTGTCGGCGGTCGATCAGCGTCACCCAGGAGGGGGCCCGCTCCAGGGCCACCCCGGTCTTGGTGGCGCTCGCCACCTGGAGGCCCAGGACCTCCTCCAGGGACATCCGGTCCAGCTCCTCCGGGTCCAGCTCGGTAGGCTCCTCCGCCGCGGCGGTGGCGAGACCGGCGACGAGGAGGAGTGCGAGAAGCACCTCCGTCGTTCGTCCCGGACCGCTTGTCCGGAGGAGGGCTGTCGGAGTTCTTCGGGCCGCTCGCAGGATCGGTAGCACGCTCGGTCCGTGTCGCGGACCGGCGGAACGGTTCAATTCCGGTTCCCCGGAGGGGCTCGAGCGGTTCCGGTCTCCATCGCCGCCGGCGGGACCTCGCGGTGACGGAGAACGTGCAGCTCGCTCCGGGTCCCAGGCTCCCGCCAATCAGTGTCAGGAGGGTGCCCGTTGGCTCTCGTTCCGGCGTCTTCATCGACTCTCCGATCTTCCCTCGATGCCGGGCCTGGTAATGGGACCACAGGGAGACGACTTCGGCCTCGTGGCGTGTGAGCTTCCCGCCCGCCGGTCCATGTCCGCGTCCACCGGGATCCAATCGTGCTCGCCCTCGCTCTCCGCCTCGGTCTCCGAGTGGCCACTTTCGGCGGAGAGACCGCCCTCTACGTCTCCGCCCGGCCGGGCTCTCGGTTCCGCTGACGCCGAAGAACCAGGGAAGAGGAGACGGATCGCCCCGGGCGCGATGCCCCGGGCCCGTTTCCGAGTGCCCGTCGGTCGGGCGACTCTGGATGCGGATGGGTCATGGTTTTTCCGCCCAGGCGCTCACGGCGTCGGGTGCCTTGAGCACCGCGCCCCGACTCAGGGCTTCCTCGGTCAACCTCTCGGCCAGCGTGTCGATGCCCACTTCCTCCGGCGTGGCGATCCCGAGCTCCTCCACCACGGGCATCAGGCTCCTGAGCGTTTCGGTGAAGTATTCGTGCCCGCCCCAATCCGAGCCGCCGCCGATCGGAGCGAACAGCTCCATCCTCGGTGCGGGTAGACCCGCCTCGAGATAGGCACCGTGGAGCTCGTACCCCATCTCTGTCTCGATGCCTGCTCGTTGGATGGTCTGGTGGAGCCAGCCGGAGGCCTCCTCCCAGAGGGGTGTCGGTCGAGGCGAGACCTGTCGGGCCGAAATCGGATTCATCTCCTGGAAGGCCACTCTTCCCCCGGAGCGCACCCTGCTCACGAGGGCGGAGAGAGTCTCGGTGGGATCGGGCTGGTACATGAGGACGAAGCGGCCCACCAGGGCGTCCCAGGGTTCGTCGCTCTC
>JAWVZJ010000160.1:0-6420 GCA_033722255.1 Thermoanaerobaculia bacterium
AGATCCAAGGCGTGAGGAGGAGTCGATGCGGTGTCATCGTCGACGACGAGCAACGCCGGAGATGCGCTGCAACCCCCGGGCGCCCAGAGGGTTGCGGCGGCGTGGGACCATCTACGGCGTTCCCCCTCCTCGACGATGCGTTGGGGCATCGCCTGCGTCGCGGCGCCTTGTATCTGGCCCCACGGCGCGCGCAACGCGACCGCGCCTGGTCTTGGGATAGCCTCTAGGCTTCGACACTCCTCGACGAATCCTGCTCCCACGGAGGTTACGAATGGCCGGACGAGACGCGACCGAATCCCTGGAAACCGCCGCCCTCCGCTGGCGCTGTGATCCGGAGGAGCTCGACTTCGAGACCACGGAAGACCTGGAGGACGTCCCGGGAGTCGTGGGCCAGGAGCGGGCCACCGCCGCCCTGGAGTTCGGGATGGAGATGGAGGGCTCGGGCTTCCACGTCTTCGCGCTCGGTCCCGAGGAGACCAAGAAGCGGGCCATCGTCCGACGGCTGCTGGAGAAGCGGGCCGCCGAGGAGCCTGCCCCGCTGGACCTCTGCTACGTCAACGACTTCCAGGATCGTCACCGGCCCCGGGCTCTGCGCCTCCCGGCGGGTCGGGGAGCGGACCTGGCCCGAGCCATGCGTCATTTCCTGGAGGAGCTCCGTCCGAGCCTGAAGGAGGCCTTCGAATCGGAGCAGCATCAGGCCCGGGTCGAGGCGGCCAAGGAGGAGGCCGGCCAGCCTCACAAGGAGGCCATGGAGGGTCTCGAGAAGAGGGCGCAGGAACGGGACATGACCGTGATCCGGACCCCACAGGGTTTGGGGATCGCCCCGGCCCGGGACGGAGAGGTCCTCTCCTCCGACGAGGTCGAGGAGCTCTCCGACGAGAAGAAGGAGGAGCTCCAGGAAGCGGCCCTGGAGCTCCAGGAGGAGCTCCAGGAGATCCTGAAGGAGATGCCCCGGCGAAAACGGAAGGCCCGGAAGCTCGTCCGGGAGGTGGCCCGGGACACGGCCCGGAAGGTCGTCACCCAGATGCTCGCCAACGTCCGCCGAGCTTTCGAAGAGTTCGATCAGGTCCAGACCTTCCTGGAGGAGGTCGTCGAGGACGTGGTGGAGAACACTCGCCAGCTCACCGAAAACGACGACGGGGAACAGGGATCGGGGCAGGTGGTCGTGCAGGCGCCGGACGGAGGTGGGCCGACCCTGCCCGAGGAGGATCCCGTCCTCCGCCGCTATCGAGTCAACGTCCTCGTGGACCATTCCAACACCGACCGGGCTCCGGTCGTCTTCGAGGACCATCCGACCTACCAGAATCTGGTGGGCCGGATCGAATACCTCCCCCGGATGGGCTCCCTGGTCACGGACTTCAACCTCATCAAGGCCGGAGCCCTCCACCGGGCCGACGGCGGGTATCTGATCCTCGACGCCCGGCACGTGCTCATGGAGATCCTGGCCTGGGAGGGTCTCAAGCGGGCGCTGCGCTCCGGCGAGATCCGGATCGAGACCCCAAGGGAGGCGATGGGGCTGGTGAGCACCGTCTCCCTGGAGCCGGAGCCGGTCCCCTTCACCGGGAAGGTGATCCTCCTGGGAAGTCGCCTCCTCTACGACCTCCTCAGCGACTTCGATCCCGATTTCGGCGAGCTGATCAAGGTCGCGGCGGACTTCGACGATCGGATCGACCGGTCCCAGGAGTCGGTGCGCCTCTACGCCCGTCTCGTGGCCACCCTGGCCCGGGAGGCGGATCTCCGGCCCTTCGATCGCACCGCCGTGGCCCGGATCATCGAGCGGAGCGCTCGCCTCGCCGGCGACACCGAGAAGCTGACCGTCCGGACCCGGAAGCTCATCGACCTCCTCCGGGAGTCGAGCCACTGGGCCGGGAAGGACGGCGCCGACACCGTCTCCGGGGACCACGTCCGGCGGGCCATCGAGGAGTGGGAGTTCCGCTCCAGCCGGGCCCGGGACCGGGTCCACGAGGCGATCCTACGGGAGACGATCCTGATCGACACCGAGGGTCGCCGGGAGGGCCAGGTCAACGGACTTTCCGTCCTGCAGCTCGGGGAGTTCGCCTTCGGCCGCCCCGTCCGGATCACGGCCCGGGTCCGACTCGGCCGGGGCGAGGTCACCGACATCGAGCGGGAGGTCGAGCTCGGGGGACCGATCCACTCCAAGGGGGTCCTGATCCTCTTCGGCTTCCTGGGACAGCGCTTCGCCCGGGAACGCCCCCTGGCCCTGGCCGCGAGCCTGGTGTTCGAACAGTCCTATACCGGGGTGGAGGGGGACAGCGCCTCGGCCGCCGAGCTGGTGGCCCTGCTGTCCGCCATCGCCGAGACCCCCATCCGACAGGACCGGGCCCTGACCGGGTCGATCAACCAGCACGGGCAGATCCAGGCCGTCGGCGGGCTGAACGAGAAGATCGAGGGATTCTTCGCCATCTGCCGGGAAAGGGGCCTCACCGGGGACCAGGGTGTGATCGTCCCCGCCGCCAACCGCAAGCACCTGATGCTCCGCCAGGAGGTGCTGGACGCGGTCGAGGCCGGGGAGTTCCACGTCTGGGCCGTGGGCACCATCGACCAGGCCATGGAGCTCCTCACCGACCTCCCGATGGGGGAGGCGGACGAGGAAGGCCACTATCCGGAGGACTCGCTGAACGCCCGGGTCGAGCGGCGGCTGGCAGAGCTGGCCGACCTCTGGAGCGAGCTCGGAGACGACACGGGCTGACCCTGTAGAGACGGTCCTGAAGGCCTTCGTCCGGACCGGATCTCCCCTGCGGCCAGCACGGATTGCCAGGCCCCCACGCGGTCCGGAGAGACTTCAGGTCTCGAAGCTCACGGACTCGACCGCTGACCCGACGACGAAGATCCGGGAGTTGTTGCTCTCCTCGTCGGACGGGAAGAGGAAAAATCCTGGGCGATCTCTGCTGAAACCCATGGTGAACCCGGCCAGCGTCTCGCCGTCCTCGAAGGTGACGCGCATCTTCCGTCCCTGCGCCGTCGTCCCCTCGAAGCTCGTATCCTCCTCGTGCTCCGGATCCCCCTCGAAACTCTTCACGAAGAAGAGAGCCTTGAGATCGTCTCGCCGGATGGCGACGGTCTCCCCGGACTCCTCTTGGACGTGGAAGCTCTCCTTGGTCGGGAAGAAATCGTTCGTGGTTCCCTTGACGATCCGCCCGTTGGTGTATCTGGCCACGACTCGTACTGGTTCCATAACTTTCGAAGTTACCAGAAACGGCGAGATGAAACAGTTGCGATCGGGCCACCCCCACGGGATCGGCCGACCTCGTCCGGGGAGCGAGCGGTCACCAGACCTGCCGACTCGACGACCTCCGGGAAGGAACGATCGAGTTCGGAATCACCCACCCACGGGAACCGAACGCTTCCATCCGGGAGAGGCTCCTAGAATGCCCCCGTGAGCCTCCGCCTCGCCGCCTTCGTCACTCCCCACGGCTTCGGTCACGCCGCCCGGACCTGCGCCATCCTCGAGGCCCTCCGGGACCGGGGGGACGTCGAGCCGACGATCTACTCCACGGTTCCCCGATGGTTCTTCGAAGCCTCCCTCGGAGCAGGATCCTTCCGCTACCAGAAGCTGACCACCGACGTGGGGCTGGTCCAGGCGGATCCCCTTACCGCGGACCTGGAGGCCACGGCCGAGGTCCTGGACCGGTTCCTCCCCTTCGATCCCGGACTCGTGGAGAGCCTCGGCCGGGAGCTCCGTCGGGAAGCAATCGACCTCGTCCTCTGCGATGTCGCCCCCCTGGGGATCGCGGTGGCGGAAATGGCCGACCTGCGCTCGGTGGTAGTGGAGAACTTCACCTGGGACTGGATCTACCGGGAGTACGACCATCCCGATCTAGAGAGGTATGCCGAGATCCTGGCCCCCTGGTTCGACCGGGCCACCCTCACCGTCCAGGCGACGCCCCCCTGTCGTCCCCGGGCGGAGGCGGTAACCGTGCCTCCGATCGCCCGCCGACCCCGGCGTGACCGGGAGCAGACCCGGGAAGCCCTGGGCGTCCGGAGCGGAGAGGAGCTGAAGCTGGTCCTGGTGGGAATGGGGGGAATTTCCTGGGACTACGGCGACCTCTCGGAGCTCGCGGTGCCCGACTCGGTGGTCCTGGTCGTCCCCGGGGCCGCCGTCGAGAGCGGCATCGAACGCCGGGGCCCCGCGATCCTCATGCCTCACCGGACTCCCCTCTACCACCCGGACCTGGTCCACGCCGTGGACGCCGTGGTGGCCAAGCTCGGCTACAGCACGATGGCCGAGACCTGGGAGGCCGGCCTCCCCTTCGGCTACGTCCCCCGCCCAGAGTTCCCCGAGTTCCCGGCCCTTTCCGGCTTCGTCGATGCGGAGATGGAGGCCCGGTCGATCCCCGGCCGGGAGCTCCGGAACGGCGGCTGGTCCCGATACCTTGAAGAGCTCCTGGCTTTCCCCCGCCGGAAGCGTTCGGGCCCTCGAGGCGCCGATGCGGCGGCGACGGCGATCGCCGAGCTGCTTTGAACACCGGGGATCCGAGGAAGAGACGATCGACCTCGAATGGCAACCCTCCAACTCGTCTCTTCGTCGTCAACTGCGGCTTCTCGAAGAGAAGGCATCGACGCTCGAAGGGCTCCAAACGGGCTCGACGGTCCTCTCCGGTTCACCGTGAATGACAGAGGCTCGGCTTCGGGCTCAGTGCCTCTGCCCTGGACTCGCGATCTTCTGCGGCGAGTTCGAGAGCGGAGGGTAGGCGAGCTCGTCGGCTGTCTCCGAGTAAGCTCGCAGGTCGTCCGGCGTATACCTGACGAAGTGCACGATCCTCGAAGCCTGAACCAGGAGGTTCCAACCATGCGATCCCGGACGGCAGCCACCATCATCTCTCTCTGGGCCTTCAGCGCCCTCCTCGCCGTCTTTCATCCATCGACCGCAGAGGCCTCCCCCTCTCGACCCGAGATACTGGTGCTCGGCGTCTACCACATGGCCAACCCGGGACAGGACGTCTTCAATACGGAGGCGGACGACGTCCTCGCGCCCGAACGCCAGGCCGAGATCGAGGAGCTCGTCGCCGTCCTGGAGAGGTTCCGGCCCACGAAGATCGCGGTCGAACAGGATTTCAACAACGATGCCATCGCCGAGCGTTATGACGAGTATCTGGCCGGCGAGCACGAGCTCACCCGAAACGAGACCGAACAGATCGGCTTCCGCCTGGCCAGGCGGCTCGAGCACGAGACCGTGTACCCGGTGGATGTGGACGGTGAGTTCCCCCTCCCGCGCCTCCGGGACTACGTGAAGGCCCATGGCCTGATAGAGGAATTCGAGGCCTTGATGGCCGAGATCCAGAACTTCGTGGAGGCCACGGACAACCACCTCGCCTCCCACACCATCCTCGAGACGCTCCTCTTCATGAACTCCGAGGACCGAGCGGAGAAGAGCGTCGGCTTCTACTATCGACAGGTCCACTTCGGCGAGCCGTGGAACTGGGCCGGCGCCGATCTGGTCTCGGCCTGGTTCGAGCGGAACATCCGGATCTACAGCAACGTCGTGGACCTGGTCGAGTCTCCGAACGAGCGGGTGCTGGTGATCTTCGGAGCCGGACACCTCGGCTGGCTACGGGAGAGCTTCGCCAGCGACCCCACCGTACGCCTGCGCAAGCTCGGTGAGCTGGTCGAGTAGCGCGGCCCCTGGTGATATTCGGCCGCCAGGAAGATCCCGCAGTCCACGAGCGTCGAGCGTCGGGTCGGCAGCGGCCGAAGTCGCAGAGCCTTCTCGAGAGCCGACCGACCCTCGGGGGTCAGCTCTCGACAGACGGTTATACTGACGGAAATGGCTCTGGCTCCAGGCCGAAGCCTCGGTCCGTACGAAATTCTCGCTCCTCTCGGTGCGGGAGGGATGGGAGAGGTCTACGAAGCGAGGGACACCCGGCTGGGCCGGACCGTGGCCCTCAAGGTCCTTCCCGAGGGTCTGGCGGAGAACCCCGAGCGGCGGGCCCGGTTCGAGCGGGAAGCCCGCACCGTCTCCCAGCTCACCCACCCCCACGTCTGCACCCTCCACGACGTGGGCGAGGAGGACGGGATCCACTTCCTGGTGCTGGAGCACCTGGAGGGAGAGACCCTGGCCCGGCGTCTGGAGCGGGGAGCCCTGCCCCTGGAGGACGTCCTCCGCTTCGGGGCCCAGATGGGGGAGGCTCTGGAGGCTGCCCATCGTCGAGGAGTGATCCACCGGGACCTGAAACCGGCCAACGTGATGCTCACCTCCGCCGGAGTCAAGCTCCTGGACTTCGGCCTGGCCCGGGTGGCGGCGGGCGACGAGGACGAGGTGGCGAACCTCCCGACGATGACCATGAAGAAGGACGGTCCTCTCACAGACGAAGGCACGGTGCTGGGGACCTTCCCGTACATGGCTCCCGAACAGGTGGAGGGTGACGAGACCGACGCCCGCTCCGACATCTTCTCCCTCGG
>JAWVZJ010000161.1:0-6363 GCA_033722255.1 Thermoanaerobaculia bacterium
CGGCCGTGGGGCGCCTCGAGCTCCCGGCGCCGGGTGTAGATCCGTAGCACCAGGGCGGTGCTGGACAGGCCCACCAGAAAGCCCAGGAAGATCGCCGGCCGGGGTTCGATCCCGGAGAGGAGCGCGACCGGGGTCACGACGGCGGCGGTGCCGAAGAGCTGGAGCGGTCCGGCCAGGGCGAAGGAGCGGCCGATCCGGCGGATTCGGTCCCGGGAGAACTCGAGGCCCAGGGTGAAGAGCAGGGCCACGACCCCGATCTCGGCGAAGATCTCCACCTCCTCGCTGCCGGCCACGAGTCCGAGCCCGGAGGGTCCGAGGACGATCCCCGTGAGCAGGAGGCCCACCACCGGGGGCAGCCGGACCCGACGGCTGATCAGGACCACGACCGCCGCCGCGGCCAGGATCAGGGTCAGGTCGAAGAGGAATTCGGGAAGATGCAAGAGGCGAGGACCCTCGATCGGGAGTTCGGTTCCGCGTGTCGAAAGCTACCACGCTGCCGGGAAAGAGAGACCTGGGCGTGACCGATTCCCTCGACCCCACGGGTGAGTGACCGGGATGGGGATCACCTCCGGTTCGAGGGGGACGAGCTCCGTCGCGTCGGATCCCCGATTCGCCGAATCGGCGGTACGCGGTACGCTGCGGCGGGATGACCGAAGGTCGGGACCACTACTACGAATCGGCGTCTCACCCCCGGGAACTGGAGGGGAAGGGGGAAGGAGAAGCTGGACGGGCGAGGGAGCTCGCCCTCTGTCTCTCCGGCGGCGGATACCGGGCGGCTCTCTTCCACCTCGGGGCCGTCCGTCGTCTGGACGAGCTGGGTGTCCTGGGTCGGGTGTCGGGGATCTCCTCCGTGTCCGGGGGCAGCATCCTGGCCGCCCACCTGGCCTGCCGGGAGGGACGATGGGGGAGGGGAGACACCGTCTTCCCGGATTTCGAGGCCGAGGTCGCCGCTCCCTTTCGCCGTTTCACTCGTCGGAACATCCGGACCCCGGCCATCCTGCGCCGGTTGGCGCCCTGGCGTTGGCATCGGTCCGATGCCGCCGTCCGGGGTCTGGAGAGAAGCTACGATCGCCATCTCACCGGGGGTCGGCGGCTCTCCGAGCTCCCCGCCTGGCCCCGGTTCGTCTTCTGCGCCACCGATCTCGTCTTCGGCGTCAACTGGGTCTTCGAGAGGACGAAGGTGGGAGACTACCTGGTCGGATTCTCCTCGGCATTGCCCCGCGAAGTCTCTTTGGCCCGGGCGGTGGCCGCCTCCTCCTGCTTTCCACCGGTCTTCAATCCCCTGCGTCTCGGTCTGGATCCGGGGGAGCTCGAGGACGGTCACGCCTTCCGGGAGGCGGGTGACGACCGGCGGGAGAAGAGTCGTCTGGAGGACCTGGTCCGCCGGGTCGGGCTGACCGACGGAGGAGTCTACGACAACCTGGGGATGGAGCCGTTCTGGGACGGTGCCGACGTTCTCCTCGTGTCCGATGGGGGAGCCTCCCTGCCCCACACCTCGCCCCGGAATCCGTTCCGCCGGTTGCTCCGGTACACGTCCGTCTCCCTGAATCAGATCCAGGCCCTCCGTCTCCGATGGTCCCAGGCCCGGACCGCGGCCACGGAGTTCCGCTGCCTGATCTGGCGGATCGGCCAGGTCCGCACCGATGACGCAGGCTATTCCCCGGGCCTGGTCCGGGACCGGATCAGCACCATTCGTACCGATCTCGATCGCTTCTCGGACGCCGAGGCGAAGATCCTCGAGAACCACGGGTACCTGGTCGCGGACCAGCGCCTCCGAACCCACGCCGAAGATCTGGGCAACGGTCGATCCCTGGCGGTTCCCCACCCGGAGTGGCTGACAGACCCCGGACGGGCGGCGACCGCCCTCGGCCGCTCCTCCCGACGGACTCTCCTCGGACGCTGGTGAAGGCGATCCCCCGCCCGCCGCTGGCCGGACCGATGAGCTGTCCGGATTCGGCGATGGGGTGTCCTCCCTGGCCGCCGAAATGGTCGATTTCAGCTATGAGGTGTCGGCGCCCGACGCGTCGGGCGGTCGCACTACGGTCTGCGGCGGGGGGCAGAGAGGGAGTCGGTGCGGGCAGGCGTCGGTTCTACCCTCCCTCTCGGCGGCGGGACCAGGGCAGGGTCTCCAGGGCGAAGCGGAGCCGTCCCCGGAGGAGGTGGTAGACGAAGGAACCGAAGCAGAAGCGGCCGAAGCCCAGGGCGACGACCGCGGCGGCGAAGAAGGCCTCCAGCCCGTAGGCCAGGCCGTGATGACCGAGGAGTAGCGACACCGCGATGCCCACCGAGAACGCCCCGGCCAGGGTCTGGGCGAACCGCCTCGGTGGTGGCGCCGGGCCGAGCCGGGCCCGTCCGGGCCGGGATCCCAGGGTCGCGTTGTAGAGGGCGTCGAAGGGATTCAACGAAGGGAAGAGTGCGCTCCACCAGAGCACCGCTCCCAGGGCGAGGAAGAGCCCCGGGGACTGGAGGAGGATCGCCACGAGGAGCACCACGGCCACCATCCGGGGCTGGAAGAGGAGCGCCGAATACTGGAGGGGACAGGCTTCCCGGGAAGGATCATCGAGTCCCTGCTGAAGGATGAAGTTCCGCTTGGAGGCGAAGTCGAGGCTCTCGTCGGTCATGGCCGCTCCGAGAGTATCGAATCGGTAGCGACTCCCGGTGCGAGGAACCCCGAGAAGATGATCTCCGGAGACCCCCTCCGAGGGGTGTCGGCCCCTTCGGAGGGGTGGGGAATCAGTCCTGAACGATCTCCACCAGCTCGATCTCGAAGGTCAGATTCTGGCCCGCCAGGGGGTGGTTGGCGTCCAGGGTGACCTCGCTTTCGGCCACGTCGACGACGCGGACGGGAACCGTGCGGCCGTCGGGCTGCTGGAGCCCGAGCTCCTGACCGATCTCTGGGTCGATCTCTTCCGGGAACTGATCCCGGGGCATCTGGATCCTCAGATCCTCCCGGGGCTGGCCATACCCCTCCTCGGGGGGAACGGTGGTGGTGCGGCTCTCGCCCTCCTCCATCCCTTCCACGGTCTTCTCGAAGCCCGGGATGACCTGGGACTCTCCCAGGGTGAACTCCAGGGGATCCTTGCCCTCGGAGCTGTCGAACTCCTGTCCCTCCGAGAGGGTTCCTGTGTAGTGGACGCGTACGGTGTCTCCGGATGTGGCTTTGCTCATGAAGGGTCCTCCTCCGAGGATGGTGAGAATGGACTGTGCGGAACGGTCGAAGAAGAGGGGGTCGGACGACCCCTTCGAGTTGCGGGGCAGGACGCCCCTTGAACTTCCCATCATGTCACAGGGATCCCCCGTCCGTCCAATCGTCCGGACGATCAGAATCCGAGGGAGGCGGGCGGACCGGTTTGCCGATCTTCCTCTGCAGGGTGTGCCGAGGGAATCGGAGTATGCGAGGCCGTTCTGAGAATAGTGCGCCGGGGTAATGATTCTTTGGTCGATTTCTCGATCGTGGAGGACCCGCAGGGCCGGCCCCAGGCCATCGAACGGTCCCTTGACCATTTTCACCCCCATGAATGCCCGAAGCCACGCCACGGGCATGCGGGACTGTTAGCGTTCGGGTGGAGGCAGGGGGAACCCCCGCCCCCGTCCTCGGTTCATGCCCGACCTCAACCTCTACGCCGTCGTCATTCTGGTCGCGCTCCTGGCGGACTACTGCGTCGAGAGGACCGCCGACGTGCTGAACCTCCGCGCCCTCTGTCGGGAGCCTCCGGCGGGGCTGGGGGACCTCTACGAGCAGAAGGATTACCGGCGCTCCCAGGCCTACACCCGGGCCCGGACCCGGCTCGGGATCGTCTCTTCGACCACCGGGCTGCTGGTGCTGCTGGGCTTCTGGTTCCTCGGCGGGTTTGACGCGCTGGATCTCTGGCTCCGACAGCTCGATCCCGCAGCCGCTCTGGGGCCCATGGGCGAATCGGGTCCCCTGGCCCGGATGGAACCGGTGGAGGAGTGGGGGCCGGTGGGACGGGGCGTCCTCTACCTGGGTGCCCTGGGTCTCGGGTGGAGTCTCCTCTCCCTCCCCTTCAGCGCGTACTCCACCTTCGTCATCGAGGAGCGCTTCGAGTTCAACCGCACGACCTTCAGGACGTTCCTCCTGGATCTGGTGAAGGGCTTGGCTCTGGGGATCGCCGTCGGCGGGCCTCTGCTGGCGGCGATCCTCTGGCTTTTCAGCCGACTGGATCGCTCCGCCTGGCTGGTCTGCTGGATCGTGGCCGCCGGGTACACGCTTCTGGTCCAGTGGGTCGCTCCCCGCTGGCTGATGCCTCTCTTCAACGAGTTCGAGCCCCTGGAGGAGGGGGAGCTCAGAGACATCGTCACCGACTACGTCCGCTCGGAAGGGTACGACCTGGAGCAGCTCTCGGTCATGGACGCCTCCCGGCGATCCACCAAGGCCAACGCCTTCTTCGTCGGCTTCGGCCGAACCAAACGGCTGACCCTCTTCGACACGATCGTCGAGAAGCTGGAAAAGGACGAGGTCCTGGCGGTGGTGGCCCACGAGATGGGTCACTACAAACGGGGCCATATCGTCCGGCGTATCGGCCTGGCCCTGGCTCACCAGGGGGCGGTACTGTTCCTCCTCTCGGTCTTCCTCGAGCAGCCCGGTCTCTACGACGCCTTTTACATGACCCACAGGCCGATCTACGCCGGCCTCCTCTTTTTCGGGCTGCTGATGACACCGCTGGAGCGGCTCCTGGCCCTGGGCGTCAACGCCCTGCATCGGCGCTGGGAGCTGGAGGCGGACCGCTACGCCGTGGAGACGACGGGTGATCCGGAGTCGCTGGTCTCGGGACTGAAGAAGCTCGCCGCAGACCATCTGGCGAACCTCACGCCCCATCGGCTCCAAGTCCTCCTCCGCCACTCCCACCCGCCTCTCCGAGCCCGCCTGGAGCACCTGGAGTCCCTGACCGGCCCTCGTCCCCACGGCTCGTGAGGTCTCCCACCCTCTGAAACCCGGTAGCGGGGATCGGAGCTCTCCGGAAGACGGGACGGCAAGTCACGAGCCCCCCGATCGGCTGAGATATGCTCCCGGCATGGCCGAGGCGAGACGGTTGAGTGTGGAGACCGGGGACGTGGTCCTGTTCGTGGGAACCAGGAAGGGTGCCTTCCTCTTCCGCTCCCGGGGAGACGACCGGGACTCCTTCCAGATGGCCGGTCCCTGGTTCCAGGGAGAGCCGGTCTACTCCGTGGCGTACGACGACCGGGGTGGGCGGCGGCGCCTCCTGGCTGGGAGTGCGAGCTGGCACTGGGGACCGAACCTCCGGTACAGCGACGACTTCGGAACGAGCTGGACCGACCCGGAGGCGATCCCGATCCGTTTCCCGGAGGGCTCCGGTCTGGAGCTGAAGCAGATCTGGCAGATCGAGCCCGGCCGCGACGAAGACCCGGGGGTCCTCTACGCCGGAGTGGAGCCCGCCGCGCTCTTCGAGTCCCGGGACGGGGGCGAGTCCTGGAGCCTGGTCCGGGGTCTCTTCGACCACCCCCATCGGACCGAGTGGCAGCCCGGTGGGGGAGGCCTCTGCCTCCACACGGTCCTGGTGGACCCGGAGGACTCGGACCGCCTCTGGGTGGCGATCTCCACCGGTGGCGTCTACCGCAGCGACGACGGCGGAGAGAGCTGGCGGCCCCGGAACGAGGGGATCCGGGCCGAGTTCCTGCCGGAGGAGCATCGCTACCCGGAGTTCGGCCAGTGCGTCCACAAGATCGCGGCCCACCCGTCTCGACCGGAACGCCTTTTCCTCCAGAACCACTGGGGCCTCTATCGCTCCGACGACGCCGGGGACACCTGGGAGGACGTCGCGAACGGCGTTCCCTCCGACTTCGGGTTCCCCATGGAGGTCCATCCCCACGACCCGGACACGGTCTACATCGTGCCCCTGGAGTCGGACGAATTCCGATGCACACCGGAGGCGAGGCTCCGGGTCTACCGGACTCGGGACGCCGGCGAATCCTGGGAGCCCCTCACCCGGGGGCTGCCCCAGGAGAACGCCTACGAGACGATCCTGCGGGATGCCCTCTGCACCGACGCCTGCGAGCCGGCCGGAGTCTACTTCGGGACCCGGAGCGGCAAGCTCTTCGCCTCGAGCGACGGGGGAGACTCCTGGCGTGCCCTGGAGGACGGGCTCCCCCCGGTCCTCTGTCTGAGGGCGGCCCGGATCTCGTGATCCCGCTCTCGTGAGGCCTCTTCCGCCATGAGTATCACCGTGCACATCCCTTCCCCTCTCCGGGACCGGACGGAGGGGGCCGCCTCGGTGCTCGTGCCGGACCCTGGAGGCAACGTGGCCTCTGCTCTGGAGGCCCTCTTCGAGATCCACCCGGGACTCCGGGACCGGCTCCTCACGGAGCGCTCCCGGCTCCGCCCCC
>JAWVZJ010000162.1:0-6348 GCA_033722255.1 Thermoanaerobaculia bacterium
AGACCGCCGGCGTTCGTGATCACCTTCACGTCTCGCTCCAGCAGCTCCGGGAGGACCCGGCCCACGAAGCCGACGAAGTCGTGGGCGTAGCCCCGGCTCGGATCCTTGAGCTTCTGGCGCATCATGATGGACAGGGTCACCTCGGCCAGATAGTCCATCCCGATGTAGTCGATGGAACCACCCCGGAGGAGATCCACCGGGGCGTCCACGTTGTCGCCCCAGAACCCCTGTCCGTTTCCGATGCGGATCGTCTCGCTCACGTCTGAAGGACTCCGGTCTTGAACTCCGGGATCTCCGGATTGCACGCTGCGGCGCCCAGGGACCGGGAGAGGATCTTCCGGGTGTCCGGCGGGCTGACGATCCCGTCCACCCAGAGGCGGGCGGCTGCGTAGCGGGGATCGGTGGCCCGATCGTACCGGGACTGGATGTCCTCCAGGAGCTCGTTCTTCTCCTCCTCCGTGACGTCCCCTCCCCGGTTCTTCAGCTGGATGGCCAGCAGGGTCTTCGACGCCTGCTCTCCCCCCATGACGGCGATGTTGGACGAGGGCCAGGCGTAGAGGAACCGCGCCCCGTAGGCCTTGCCGCACATGGCGTAGTTTCCCGCTCCGTAGGAGTTCCCCACGAAGAGGGTGATCTTGGGGACCACGCTGTTGGCGACCGCATTGACCATCTTGGCCCCGTCCTTGATGATTCCGCCCTTCTCGGCCCGGCTGCCGACCATGAAGCCGGTCACGTCCTGGAGGAAGAGGAGGGGGATCTTCTTCTGGTTGCACAGCTCGACGAATCGGGCTCCTTTATCTGCGGCGTCGGAGTAGATGACGCCACCGATCTGGAGCTCTCGGTCCGAGGCTCCGGTCCCCGTCTTCCGGTGCACGATCGATCGTTGGTTGGCCACGATTCCCACCGCCCAGCCGTCGATCCATCCGGTGCCGCAGATCAGGGCCTGCCCGTAGTTCTCCTTGAACTCGTCCAGCTCGCCGGCGTCCAGGAGCCGGACCAGGATCTCCCGGGTGTCGTAGGGACGGGAGCGGTCCAGGGGCAGGGCGCCGAAGAGCTCCTCCGGGTCCGCCGCCGGCGGCCGGGGGTCCCGGCGGGCGAAGGGGGCCCGCTCCGGGTCGGAGAGCTGGGCGAACTGGGAGCGGATTTTGGCCAGACAGGAGGAATCGTCGGGATGACGATGATCCACGACACCCGAGATGTCGGTCTGGACCACGGCCCCCCCGAGCTCCTCGGCGTCGATCTCCTCTCCGATGGCGGCTTTCACCAGATGGGGGCCGGCCAGGAAGATCGAGCCCTCCCCCTCCACGATGTGGGACTCGTCGCTCATGATCGGCAGGTAGGCTCCGCCGGCCACACAGGGCCCCATGATCGCCGCCATCTGAAAGACGCCTTCGGCGGAGAGCCGGGCGTTGTTGTAGAAGGCCCGGCCGAAGTGCTCCTTGTCCGGGAAGATCTCGTCCTGGAGGGGCAGGAAGACTCCGGCCGAGTCCACGAGGTACACGATCGGGATCCGGTTCTCCAGGGCGATCTCCTGGGCCCGGAGAACCTTCTTGCACGTCATGGGGAACCAGGCTCCGGCCTTCACCGTGGCGTCGTTGGCCACCACCACGACCTCCCGGCCGTGGATCGAGCCGATCCCCGTGACCACGCCGGCCCCCGGCGCGCCGCCGTATTCCTCGTACATCCCCCAGGCCGCCCACAGGCCCAGCTCCAGGAACGGAGCGCCCTCGTCGCAGAGGGCCTCGACCCGCTCCCGGGCCGTCATCTTCCCCCGAGACCGTTGCTTCGCCAGCCGCTTCTCTCCCCCTCCTTTCCGGAGCTCGGCCTCCTCCTCCCGGATCGCCTCGTCCCGGGAACGCCAGTGCTCTTCCCGGCGGCGGAACCGCTCTTCGTCGGTGGAGATGGAGGTCTGGAGTTTCTTCATCGGTCGATCCCGCCGGGATGATTATAGGCAGAGTCGGGGTCCTTCGGTCGGTGGGCTTCCCAGGGATCTCTCTTGGCTGTCGCCCGGCGTCGACCGGCCTTCGATGGATAATGCGGGTCAGGAGCTTCCGTTGCATCCCGCGCTGATCCCGATCGTTCTCGTCGCCTTCCTCCCCCTGGCGTGGCGTCGAGGTCCCTGGACCCGGGCCCTGGCCGTGGTGGCCACGGCCGTTTCGGTCCGCATGGCACCGAGCGTCGTGGCTCCGACCGTCGTACCCAGCCCCAGCGCGATCCTCGGTGAGGCCGTGCCCTGGCAGGAGACCCTCGATCCCTCCCGGGGGAACCCGCACCTGGTCGATATCACCCATCAGGTGGAGCCGTGGCTCCTCTTCCTGCGGGACGAGTACCGCCGGGGACGGCTTCCCTTCTGGAATCCGTTCCAGTTTTCCGGAGAGCCCTTCTGGAGCAACGGCCAGAGCGCCCCGCTGTTTCCTCTCCATCTCCTGTTCGCCGGCCTGCCGTTGGTCCTGGGATTCACGCTGTTGCCCTGGATCCGGCTGGTGGCGGGAGGGATGGGAGCCTGGGCCCTGGCTCGGGAGCTGGGAGTGTCGGAGCGGGGGGCATGGCTCGCCGGGGTGGTCTACCCCCTCTCCGGGATGATCGTGAGCTGGGTCCTCTATCCCATGGGGAACGCGCATCCCCTGGTGCCCTGGGTCTTCTGGGCCCTGGAGCGGTTTCTCCGGGGACGATCTTCCTGGCGGCCCCTGGCCGGACTCTGGGGTCTCCAGCTCCTGGCCGGTCATCCGGAGACGCCGGTGTTCACCGCTCTCCTGGCGGGGATCTACCTCCTGGCCCGGGGCCGGGACGTCGCGGGCTCCGTCCGGAGCTGGACCGGCCTCGCGGGGACGTGGCTCGTGGGCCTGGCGATCTCGGCGGTGCAGATCGTCCCCCTGGCCCACACGGTTCTGGCCAGCAGCAAATGGCAGGAACACGCTCTTCCCGGTCCGGTCCCCCTGGATACGAAGCTCGCGCTCCTGTCCCGATTCCTCCTCCCGGATCTCTTCGGTCGCGCCGGCGACGGGACTTGGTGGGGGCCCTTCAACGACCCGGCGACCTCCGTCTACGCCGGGGCCCTGGTCCTGCCCCTGGCGGTCCTGGGTCTGGTCCGGATTCGCCGGGATCCCCGGTGGCGGGCGACGGCGGTGATGGGTGTCTTCGCTCTCCTCTCCGCCTACCACCTCCTGGGGACGGGATGGATTCTTCCCCGGCTGCCGATCGTCGGAAGGGGGCTCCATCACTACCTCAAGTTCGGTGTCGAGCTCGCCCTGGCCCTCTTCGCCGCCGCCGGCCTCGACCGGGTAGTCCGGGACCGGATGGTCCGGCTCCCCTGGCTCCTCGTCGCCGCCGTCGCCGCCTGGGCCGGGAGTCTCTGGTGGATCTTCCGGGACGACTGGAGTCGGAACGGGCTCTCGGCCTCCGCGACGGGTGGTCTGGTCTGGGCTGTCGCGGCGGGCGGGCTCGTGGCCCTCCTCGCCCGCTCGGCCCCGTCCGGGCTCCTTCGTCGATACGGAGCTCCCCTCGTCGTGGCCATCACCGTCCTGGACCTGAGTCAAGCCCACGATCCCGCCGTGCCCGAGCTCCCGATCGAGGATCTCCATCCCCGGACCCCGGCGGTGGAGGCTCTCCAGGAGCTGACATCGTCGGGCGGCCGGGTGGCGGGGCTCGGCTCGGCCTTCCGGCCGAATGCGGCCATGGTCTTCCGGGTTCGGGACGTCCGGGGCGACAGCCCCCTCAAGCTCCGGCACTACGATCGGGTCTACGGGGAGATCTCCCGTACCCACCCCTGGCTGTTCCAGCCGATTCTCCGCTGGGACCATCCCCTCTTGGATCGACTCGGTGTCCGCTGGGTCCTGGGGGGGCCGGATCAGCAACCCCCGGGCTCGGACTGGAATCCGGTCTACGAGGGAGCCGACGCCCGGATCTGGGAGCGGCCCGGTGGGGCACCCCTGGTCCGCTGGGCCCGGGTCGGGGGAGACCGGGATCCCCGCCGGCTCCGTGTCGTCGAGCGCCTTCCCGGCTCCTGGGAGCTGGAGATCGGGCCCGGTCCCCCTCGGCGCCTGGTGGTGGCGGAGACCCGGGATCACGGCTGGAGGGCCCGCTGGAACGGTGGGGTCCTGGAGATCCAGGATCGGGAAGGACCCTCCTTCTCGGTCGCCGTTCCCCGGGGAGGGGGGCGGCTTCGGCTCCGGTATCGGCCCCGGGGCATCGTCTGGGGCGGAGCTCTCTCCCTGGCCGGTCTGCTGGCTCTCCCGCCCTGGGGGCGGGGACTCTTTCGACGACGGAGGAGTGGCGATAGGGTGGAGGCACCATGAGAGTTCGCGTACTGGCCTTCGCCACCGCCCGGGACACCCTGGGAACGGAGGCGTTGGAGGTGGATCTGCCGGAGGGGGCGACGGTGTCCGCCCTCCGGGAGGAGCTCGTCCGGGACTTTCCGGGGCTGGAGGGGATCTGGCCGCGCCTGGCGGTGGCCGTCGACGGCGAGATGGCGAGCCCCGAACGGGTTCTGACGGATACCAGCGAGGTGGCCCTCCTGCCCCCGGTCTCCGGCGGCGCGCCGAAGGGATGGATCACGGAGGATCCCCTGGACCCGGGGACGGTGGCCGATCGTGTCCGGGGTCCGGGTCGGGGAGCCGTGGTCCTCTTCCTGGGGGCCGTCCGGGACAGCAGCCTCGGTCGGAGAGTCCGGGGCATCCTCTACTCCTCCTACCGGGAGATGGCTGGAGCACGTCTCGACCGGATCGTCACCGAGATCGAGGCTGAGACCGCGGGGCTGACGGCCGCCGTGGCCCATCGGGTCGGGGTGCTCGAGGTCGGGGAGACCAGCGTCGTGATCGCCACCGCGTCTCCCCATCGGGAGGAGGCGTATCGGGCCAACCGGAGGATCCTGGAGCGTCTCAAGCGGGAGGTCCCGATCTGGAAGCGGGAGCGCTACGCCGACGGCTCCGAGGTCTGGAGGGAAGAGGAAAGCCTCGCCGGGGAGTGAGAGGCAGTCGATGGTTCCGGCGGACACCGGGTCATCGACGGGTCCCATCGCGGTCCCGGGCTCCTCGGGCCGGAATGGAACAACCCCTGGATGGGCCGGCCCCGGGCCTCGGGTTCCGAGATCCGGGACCGTGGAGGCCCGGCGCGGGTTTCTCGATTCCTTTGGCCGCGGCCCCCGTTCGTGCTCATCAGCGTGCCTTCGAAGCTCCAGGGCTCCGAAGGGCGGGGGTGGTTGCGCACCATCTCGAGAGCTGGTGGCTCCCGGAGCCCGAGAGGATTTCCACGAGCCCGGCCGGAGGTGGACGGAGACTCCGGATCGTGCGGCGGGGCGGAATATCGGCCGGGCAAGGAGCGTTTTTCGTGCAAAGGTGGCGGGTCTCGCTCCGCGCCCCGTGCTAACCCGGTTCGGGCCCGCCTCTTCCCTCTGTATCGAACCACGCACTCTCGAGGAGCTGACGACACGATGATTCTGGATCCGATGTACCTGCTCTTCGTCGGCCCGGCCTTCCTCCTGTCCCTGTGGGCCTCCTTCAAGACGAAGTCCGCCTTCAAGAAGTACTCGAAGGTCCGGACCGCCCGGGGGATGAACGGTGCCCAGGCGGCCCAGGCCCTCCTGGACCGGGCCGGGATCCGGGACGTAGAAGTAACCCCCACCCGGGGCTACCTCTCGGATCACTACAACCCGGCCACCAAGAAGCTCGCCCTCTCCGAGTCGGTCTACGGCTCCTCTTCGGTGGCGGCCGTGGGCGTCGCCTGCCACGAGGCGGGGCACGCCCTCCAGCACGCCCAGGAGTACAAGCCGATGTACATCCGATCGGCGTTGGTGCCCACGGCGAACATCGGCTCCCAGCTGGGGATCTGGGTCGCGATCATCGGCTTCTTCATGAACTCGATGGGAATGATCCTCGTCGGCTGTGTCCTCTTCTCCGCCGTGGTCCTCTTCCAGCTCGTGACCCTGCCCGTGGAGTTCGACGCCTCGTCCCGGGCCAAGCAGCTGGCCTTCGAGTACGGCATCGTCACCGATCAGGAGCGGAAGGGGATGAACAAGGTCCTGAACGCCGCCGCCCTGACCTACGTCGCCGCCGCCGTATCCAGCATCCTGACTCTCCTGTACTTTCTCTTCCGGGCTGGCCTCCTCGGTGGCCGGGATTAGCCGGCACCCCGGCGCCTGTTGCGAAGACAGCCAACGCCATCGAGCGGTCGGCGTCGCATTCTCATCCTCATGAATGCCCGAAGCAACGTGACCGGCATGCGTGGCTACTCTGAAAATAGGCCCTGAGCAGGTAGTCCTTCTCTGGTCGATCTCTCGATCGCGGAGGACCGTAGGGGCCGAGAGCGGGGCCGGAACGGGGGTTGCCTCCAAGTATTCGGCGATCCCGTGCG
>JAWVZJ010000163.1:0-6328 GCA_033722255.1 Thermoanaerobaculia bacterium
CGCCTTCCCGGGACCTGGAAGAGCCGCCGATGGAGCCAGCTCGGTCCGGCATCGATGACCTTCGCTTTCCATTGCTATTGCACCTACGAGTCGACGGTCTCCTCTCTCTTCGTCCGGAGTCGAGAGTCCGGCGCCTTCTGGACCCGGGAGGACCGGCTGAGTTTCTCCCGGGCCTCCGGTCGGGTCACGACCTGGCCGTTCGGATTCGAAGACGACAGGCTCTTGCTCCGGGAGCACGAGAACGAAACCAGGGTCTACGAACGGGAGGGCCGGGCGGACTGCACCGCCGCTTCCGGCTCCGATCCGGGAGGATGAGAGCTCTCAGGAACCCCGGGCGTCCCGTCGCCGATCCATCGGGGCTGTCGGGGGATCGAGGAGTGGCTCAACTCTCCTCCGGGATCAGGAGCACGGCCCCCAGGGGTGGGAGGACCAGCTCGAGCTCCCCGTCCTCGGTCTCCACTCGACCCAGGTTCCCGACTCCCGAGCCGCCGTAGTCCTCGCCGTCGCTGTTCAAAACCTCCTTCCAGGCTCCGCCGACCGGAACCGAGATCCGGTACTCCTCCCGGACCACCGGAGTCGCGTTCAGCACCACCAGGACGGGCTCCTGCGGCTCTGCCAGGCGAAGGTAGGCGAAGACGCTGCGGTCCCGGTCGTCGACCACGAGCCAGCGAAAGCCCCGGGGCTCGTGGGCTCGCCGGTGCAGCGGCGGGAGATCCCGGTACACCCGGTTGAGGTCCTCGACCCAGCGCTGGATCCCGGCTCCCGTCTCGGACTCCAGGCGGCCCCAGTCCAGCTCCCGGTCGTGATCCCATTCCCGTTCCTGTCCGAGCTCACCTCCCATGAAGAGGAGCTTGGCCCCGGGGAGAGTCCACTGGTAGGCGAGGAGGAGCCGCAGGTTGGCCGCCCTCTGCCACCGATCGCCGGGCATCTTGGCCAACAGGGACCGCTTGCCGTGGACCACCTCGTCGTGGGAGAGGGCCAGGCAGAACCGCTCCGAATAAGCGTACATCATCCGGAACGTGAGCTTGTCGTGGTTCGCCGAGCGGTACACGGGATCGAGCCGGAAGTACTCCAGGGTATCGTGCATCCACCCCATGTCCCACTTCAGGTCGAACTCCAGCCCTCCCGCCTCGGTCGGTGCCGTCACGCCGGACCAGGCCGTGGACTCTTCGGCGACGACGACCACACCCGGAAAGCGGTCGTGGAGGCCCCGATTGAGCGTCTGGAGGAGCTCGACCGCCTCCAGATTCTCCCGGCCGCCGTATCGGTTCGGCGTCCACTCCCCGGGCTCCCGGGAGAAGTCCAGGTAGATCATCGACGCCACGGCGTCCACCCGGAGCCCGTCCAGGTGGTACCGATCGATCCAGAAGGCCGCGCTGGAGAGCAGGAAGCTCCGGACCTCGCCCCGCCCGTAGTCGAAGCGCAGGCTCCCCCAGTCCGGCTGCCGGCTCTCCCGGGGATCGGCGGGCTCGAAGAGGGGAGTACCGTCGAACCAGGAGAGCCCGTGGGGGTCGTCCGGAAAATGGGAGGGGACCCAGTCCAGGATCACTCCGATCCCCGCCTGATGCAGTGTGTCCACGAGGAACATCAGGTCCTGGGGCGTCCCGTAGCGGCTGGTGGGAGCGAAATACCCGGTGACCTGATATCCCCAGGAGGCGTAGAACGGATGTTCCATGACGGGGAGGAGCTCCACGTGGGAGAAGCCCATCTCCCGGACGTAGTCCGCCAGTCGGGGAGCCAGATCCCGGTAGGTGGAGAGCCCTCCTTCCTCGTCCCTCCTCCAGGAGCCGAGATGGACCTCGTAGATGGACAGGGGCTCCTCCAGGGGCCTGGACGACCGGCGCCGCTCCATCCACTCCCCGTCGCCCCACTCGTACTCCAGGTCCCAGGTCACGGAGGCGGTCTCCGGAGCCACCTGGGCGTAGAGGGCGAAGGGATCGGTCTTGTCCCTGGGTCGACCGTCGGCCCCCTCCACCCGGAACTTGTACCGGGCACCCTTCTCCACACCGGGCCTCCATCCCCACCAAACCCCCGCCTCTCCCGCCTCCAGCGGATCCGCGTCCGGCCCCCAGTCGTTCCAGTCCCCGATGACCGAGACCCGGCGGGCGTTCGGGGCCCAGACGGCGAACCGGGCCCCGCCCTCGTCGAGCTGACACCCGAGCCGCCGAAACAGGCCGAAGTGGCGTCCCTCCCGGAACCTGTCCCGCTCTCCTTCGGACTCCGGCTCGGAAGCAAAAGGGTGGGCCATCGATTCCTGCGCTACGATATCAGCCCTCCGGAGCCACGCATGATTCTTGCAAGAGTTCTTGGAGGCCGGAGTCCGTGTGGCCGGCACCGATCCGACAGATCCCGAACTGACACCCCCCAGAGGCATGGAAGAGCCAGGAGACCCCAAGATGCATTCGACTCCCGTGATCCGTCGTTTCCTCGTTGCAGTTCTTCTCTTCACCGTCGCCTGCGCCCCGGGCGAAAGCCGAGAGGCCGAACGTGCGGCCCAGGGGCCCGACGCTCCGGCGACCACCGCCGATCACGAAGCCGCGACCTCGCTGTCCCGGGCCTTCCGGAGCGCCGCCGACCGCGCGGACGATTCGGTGGTCTACATCGAGGTGGAGAAAGAGGCCGAAGCCAACGTTCCCCAGAACATCCCGGAGCCCTTCCGGCACTTCTTCGGTCCCGGCCCCCAGGAGCCCCAGCCCTCCCGGGGTGTCGGATCCGGCTTCGTCCTCGACGACGAGGGACACATCGTCACCAACCACCACGTCGTGAGTGGCGCCGACTTCGTCCTGGTCCGGACCCACGACCGCCGCGAGTTCGAGGCGGAGGTGGTGGGGAGCGATCCCGACACGGACGTCGCCGTCATCAAGATCGACAACGGAGAGGATCCCCCGCCCCCGGCCGAGCTCGGAAGCTCCCAGAATACCCGGGTCGGAGACTGGGTCCTGGCCCTGGGCTATCCCCTGGGTCTCGAGTCCACCGTGACGGCGGGTATCGTCAGCGCCAAGGGACGTCAGGTGGGAATCTCCGGTCAGCCCGGTCGGAGGACGGCCCTGGAATCCTTCATCCAGACCGACGCCGCCATCAACCAGGGAAACTCCGGCGGCCCCCTGGTGAACCTCCAGGGTGAGGTGGTCGGGATCAACACCCTGATCTACGGCGGGATGCGCTTCGTCGGCTACGGTTTCGCCGTGCCGATCGATCTGGCCCAGAAGGTGATTGGTGACCTCCTGGAGTACGGCTACGTCCGGAGGCCGAAGCTCGGGGTAAGCATCTCCACCGTAACCGCCGCCGACGCCGAGGCCTTCGGCCTGGAGGAGGTCGCGGGAGCGAAGGTCGCCAGCGTGGAGGAAGGATCGGCCGCGGACGAGGCCGATCTGGAGACCGGGGACGTCATCGTGGCCCTGAACGGCGAGCCGGTCAGAACGGCCAGCGATCTCACGGCGGGCCTGGCTCGGTTCGAGCCCGGCACCGAAGTGGAGCTGACCGTCGTGCGCTACGGAGAGCGGATGACGATCACCCCGGAGCTCGGTGAGTTCGAACACGACGGGGACCAGGAGGCCGCCGAGCCCGAAGAGGAGAGTGCGGTGGAGAAGCTCGGCTTCTCGGTCCAGAGCCTGAGCCCCGAGCTGGCGGAGCAACTCGGCTACGAGGACGCCCAGGGAGTCGTCGTCTCCAATGTGGCCCCCTTTTCCAGCGCAGCGAGGGCGGGTGTCGCCCGGGGCATCAAGATCCTGGCCATCAACCGCCAGGAGGTCCGAAGTCCCCGGGACGTGACCCGAATCGCCCGGGAGATCGAAGAGGGCTCCCTGGTGAGCTTGAAGGTGGCGATCCCGGACCTGGGAGAAAACATCATCAACTACTACACCCGTCGCTGAGGGGAGGCCAGTCGCCCGCGACGGGGGGATATCGGTCCCGCGAGCTCCCGAGGCTCCGAGATGAAAAAGACGACCTGCTCCCGATGGGTCGACGCGGACAACGTCGCCCTCCTGACGGACCTCTATCAGCTCACCATGCTCCAGGCCTACTGGAGGGAGGGGATGAAGGCGGAGTCGACCTTCAGCCTCTACTACAGAGAGCTCCCGGAGGAGCGGAACTACCTTCTGGCCTGCGGTCTCCACGACGCCCTCTGCTGTCTCCGGGATCTCCGGTTCGGGACCGAGGAGCTCGACTACCTGGCGGACCAGCGGGAGTTCCAGGACGGGTTCCTGCGCTGGCTCGAGGATCTCCGATTCGAGGGCGATGTTTGGGGCCTCCCGGAGGGCACCCCCGTCTTCCCCCGGGAGCCGCTGCTGGAAGTCGTCGCACCCCTCCCCCAGGCCCAATTGGCCGAGACGGTGGTCATGAACCAGGTCCATTTCCAGTCCGTGGCAGCGGCGAAGGCCAGCCGAGTGGTCGCCGCCGCCCGGGGTCGGGCGGTAGTGGACTTCGGCCTGCGACGGATGCACGGAGCCGACGCGGGGATCAAGGCCGCCAGAGCGTTCCACGTGGCCGGGGTCGAGGCCACCAGCAACGTCCTGGCCGGCAAGCTCTACGGGCTCCCGATCACCGGGACCATGGCCCACTCCTACATCCAAGCCCACGACTCCGAATTGGAGGCCTTCCGGGAGTTCTCCGAGCTCTACCCGGGCACGATCCTCCTGGTGGACACCTACGACTCCCTGGAGGGCGTCCGAAAGGTCTGCCGTCTCGCCGACGAGCAGGGCGAGGAGTTCTCCGTGAAAGGGATCCGCTTGGACTCGGGAGATCTGGGACGACTCGCCGTGGATTCCCGGCGGGTCCTGGACGAGGCCGGCCTGGACGAGGTGGCGATCTTTGCCAGCGGGGGCCTGGACGAGTACGAGATCCGGGACCTCCTGGACGAAGGGGCTCCGATCGACGGCTTCGGGGTGGGGACCCGGATGGGGGTGGCCCGGGGCGGTTCCTCCGTAGACATGGCCTACAAGCTGGTCGCCTATTCCGGGAAGGGTCGGATGAAGACCTCCACCGGAAAGCAGATCCTCCCCGGTCGGAAACAGATCTTCCGGATGGAGCAAGGCGACGAGGCCCGCTTCGACCTCCTGGCGAGATTCGAAGAGGAAACGGAGGGTCGACCCCTGCTGGAGAAGGTGATGAAAGAGGGTGAGATCCTTCCCGCTGGCCGAACCGACCTGGACGAAGCCCGGAGCCGTGCCGAGACCGAGATCGGTCGTCTACCTCCGAGGATCCGGGATCTCGGACCCGCCGATCCCCCGTACGAGGTCCGGATCTCCGATCGCCTCCAGCGGCTCCAAGATCGGGTCCGGGAACGGGTCGCAGAGTGACGATTCCGTGCCCCGTCATCGTTTCGGCGAACCACCTCGATCCCGTCATCGTGGCAGAGTCTTTGCACTGATTGGCAACCGACAAGGGAGGAGTTCATGGCCGAAAGCAGCAGTCAATACCACGAGCCTTACGACCTGTTGTCGGACGAGACCCGGAACATGCACCGGGCCATCGTCTCGCTGATGGAGGAGCTGGAGGCCATCGACTGGTACCAGCAGCGGATCGAGGCCTGCACCGACGACGACCTGAAGGCGATCCTCCTCCACAACAAGCACGAGGAGGTCGAGCACGCCCTCATGTCCCTGGAGTGGATCCGCCGACACCTGCCGAAGCTCGACGAAGAGGCTCGCGACTATCTCTTCACGGAGGGCCCGATCGTCCGTCTCGAAGAACAGGTCAGCGAGGAGCACGGCGGAGACGAAGTCGCCGGCTCCCTGGGAATCGGAAGTCTGAGAGGAGGCGTCTGATGGATCTTCTGAAACGAGAGCTCGCTCCGATCGTTCCGAAGGCCTGGGAGCTGATCGACGAGGAGGCCCGCCACGTGCTGAACCTCCATCTGGGGGGCAGGAAGCTGGTCGACTTCGACGGTCCCCACGGATGGAGATACGGTGCCGTCAATCTCGGAACCCTCGATCTCCTGGACGACGGCCCGGAGGACGAGGTACACCTCGGCCTGCGAGAGGTGCTGCCCCTGGGGGAGGTCCGGATTCCGATCCGCCTCGACATCATGGACCTGGACGCCGTGGCCCGGGGAAACCACGATCCCGATCTGGAGCCGGTCGTCGAAGCAGCGGAAAAGATCTCCCGCCTGGAGGACGGAGCGATCTTCGACGGCTCCGAAGAGCTGGGAATCGAGGGGATTATCGGCTCCAGCTCCCACGAACCGTTCGCGCTCCCCGAGGACCCGATCCAGTATCCCCGGGCGGTGGTGGAGGCCAGCGAGATCCTCCTGAAGTCCGGAATCGACGGTCCCTACGGCCTTGCCCTCGGACCGGAGGCCTACAACCAGCTCGCCCAGGCCGCCGACGAC
>JAWVZJ010000164.1:0-6200 GCA_033722255.1 Thermoanaerobaculia bacterium
AGCAGCTCGGCCACGTCGACGCCCATCAGAGCCATCGGAAGCAGCCCGAACCAGGTGAGGGCGGAGTAGCGCCCTCCGACCTCCGGGGGGTTCTCGAAGACGCGCCGGAAGCCCCGGTCCCGGGCCTCCCCGGCCAGGGGGCTGTCCGGGTCCGTGACGGCAACGAACTGCTCCCCCGGATCGTCGTCGGTCTCGGTTTCGACCCGGTCCCAGAAGTAGCGGTAGAAGCTCAGGGTCTCGGTAGTGGTCCCGGACTTGCTGGCGACGACGAAGAGAGTCCGGCCCGGATCGAGGGTGGCCTCGACCTCGGCGATCGCTCCCGGGGCCGTGCTGTCCAGGACCCGGAGCTCCGGCCAGCCCTCGCCCACCATGGGGGCGAAGACCCGGCTCGCCACGTCGGGACAGAGGCTGCTTCCGCCCATCCCCAGCACCAGCACCGACTCGGTCCCCTCCTCCCGGATCTCCCGGGCGAAGGACTCGAGCTCCTCGACCCGGTCCCGGAGCTCCTCCGGGGCCCCGAGCCAGCCGAGACGGTTCCCGATCGCCTCCGCCGTGCCCGGATCGGCAGTCCAGAGGGTGGTGTCCCGATGGTGGAGCCGGCTCGGGAACCGGCTCTCGTCCAGGGCGTCCAGGCCCTTCGCGACGGGGGCGGAGGTCTCGGCCTCCCCGCCCTCCGGGCCCCGGGCCGGCGGACCCAAGATCTCCTCTCGACGGTTCTGGAGGGTCCGCATCAGATCGTCGAAGGGGTCGACGAACTTCCGCATCCCCTCGTTCAGGAGCTGCCGGGTGACGGCGTCGAAGTCGATCCCCACCGCCTCGAGCTCCTTCATCACCCGCCGGGAGCTCTCGATCTCCTCCCGGACGGTGTCGGGCGCGACCCGACCGTGATCGGCGAAGGCCCGGATCGTCTTCTCGGGCAGGGTGTTCACCGTGTGGGATCCGATCAGGGGCTCGACGTAGCGCACGTCCCGGTAGAGAGGGTTCTTGGTGCTCGTGGAGGCCCAGAGCATCCGCTGGACCCGAGCTCCTTCCTTCTCCAGGGTCTCCCAGCGCTCACCGTCGTAGATCTCCAGAAAGCGCCGGTAGGCGAGCCTCGCGTTCGCGATCGCCGCCTTCCCCAGGAGCTCCTCGGGCCGGGTCTTTCCGGAGGTGACGCCGGGACGGATCCGCTGGCCCAGGAGCTGATCCACCAGGACGTCGATCCGGCTCAGGAAGAAGCTGGCCACGGAGGCGACCTCGGACACCTGTTTGCCCTCCCGGAGGCGGCGCCCCAGGGCCCGGAGGTGGGCCCGGGCCACCTTTTCGTACGCCTCGATGGAGAAGAGGAGGGTCACGTTGATGCTGACGCCCCGGTAGAGACATTCCTCGATGGCCGGCACCCCGGCCTCGCTGCCGGGGATCTTGATCAGCACGTTCGGCCGATCGACGGCCTCGTAGAGTCGGCAGGCCTCCTCGATCGTCCCCCCCGTGTCGTGGACGAGATAGGGGGAGACCTCCAGGCTGACGAATCCGTCGGCGCCATCGGACTCGTCGAAGACCGGGCGGAGGACGTCGCAGGCCTCCTGGACGTCGGACACGGCGAGGCCCTCGTAGATCTCCTCCACCGGCAAGCCCCGCCGCACGAGCTCCTCCACCTGGTCGTCGTAGACGCCCCCGCCCCCGGAGATCGCCTTGTCGAAGATGCTGGGATTCGAGGTCACGCCCCGGAGCCCCTCCTCCCGGACCCGTCGCTCCAGGTCGCCGTTTCGCAGCATCGTCCGGCTCAGATTGTCCAGCCAGTAACTCTGGCCGTGCTCCAGGAGCTCCTTCAGTGGATTCATGTCGCGTTCCTCCCTGCCACCCGTCGGCGGGTGTCGTGTCTCGGGTGTTCGATTCGGTCTGGGGTTCGCGGCTCATTATTCACCACGCGCCACCTCCGCCTTCGCATCGTCTCGGACATTCACGAGGTCGCCGATCTCCGGTCGTGGCCAGGAACCCGGGTGGAGGCATCGGCATCGTGCGTGTCCGACGCCCTCCCCGATCGAGGTCCCCAGACCCCCCTCGACTCGGGTCACGGATGCTCTCCTTCCGAGGTGCTCTCCCGGACGAGCCTCGGCGAGAGGCGCTTCGCCGCGGGCTCGTCCACGAGCCAGAGCACCTCGCCCTCTCCCGGGTCGATCCGGGCGGCGGGAAGATCGGTCTCCTCTTCCAGGACCCGGCGCAGGATCTCGGCCTTCTCTTCCCCGGTGACCAGGAACAGGATCCGGCGGGCTCGATTCAGGATCGGCAAAGTGAGGGTGACCCGGGGGTGGTCCAGGGTCTCGAGATCGCAGGAGGCCACCCAGCGGTGGTGGACTTCCAGGGCCGGGCATCCGGGGAAGAGGGAGGCGGTGTGCCCGTCCTTCCCCAGGCCGAGGAAGACCAGGTCGAGGCGGGCAGGAGCCTGGGCGCCACCTCCGCCGACTCCCTCCTCCCGGCTCGGCGGGTCGAAGACCTCCCGGAGAACGGCCTCGTAGGCCCGGGCCGCGGCGTCGGCGGATCCGCCCGCCGGATCCATCGGATGGACGTTGATCTCCGGAATCGGCACGTGCTGCAGGAGCTCTCGCCGGATCATCCGGAAGTTGCTCTCCTCGTGTTCCGGCGGCACCATCCGCTCGTCTCCCCAAAGGAGGTGGATCCTCTCCCAGGGGACCGCCACGGACCCCTCGTCCTCCCGTCGGGCGAGCTCCCGGTAGAGCGGAACCGGGGTCCGCCCTCCGGCCAGGGCCACGGTGAGCCGCCCCCGGTCGGCCACGGCTCGCCGGGCATCGTCGGCGAAGATCTCCGCCGCCTCGGCGGCCAGCTCCTCAGGGTCTCGGAAGACACGGATCATCGGATGCGACGGGCCTGTCCCGCCTTCTCGAGATCCAGGCGCCGGGCGACCCGGGCCGCTCCCCGGAGCCCCGCCTTCTCGGCCAGGATCACGCTCACCGGGGTCGCCGCCACGATCTCCCGCATGCGACCTTTCTCGAGGAAGCCCTCCAGGAAGCTCCCCTCCCGGAGCTCGTCGACGATGGAGGGAGCGATCCCCCCTCCGATCCAGACTCCGCCCGTGGCCAGGAGCTTCAGCGCCAGGTTCCCGGCCTCCGCGCCCAGGAGACGGCAGAAGCGGTCCAAGCTCTCTGCACAGACTTCGCAGTTCCCCTCCCGGGCCCCCCGGGTGATTGCCGGACCCAGAGCCTCGTCGTCTCCGGCCAGCTCCTCCACGGGACAACCCGTCTCGATCTCGGTCTCCCGACGAGAACAGAGGAACCGATGAATCTCCACCCGCCCCGGGCCGGACACGACCCGCTCCCAGCTCACCCGCCCGAATCGCAGGGCGAGCTCGCTCCGGAGCTCCCACTCCACGGAGTCCCGGGGCGCGAAATCGGCGTGAGATCCTTCGGTGGGGAAGGGTCGGTGCTCGGAGCCGTCCCAGAAGAGGCCGGCCTCTCCCAACCCCGTTCCCGGGGCGATCAAGGCCCGATTCCCCTCCTCGCTTCTCGCTCCGGAACCTTCCCGGATCACCGCCGTCTCGCCGGGGCTCAGGAGCTCGAGACTCCAGGCCGCGGCCTCCAGATCGTTGATCACCGCCACCGGGTGACCGAGCCGCTCACGGAGCTCCGCCGCGTCCACCACCCAGGGGAGATTCGTGAGCTCCGCCCGGCCCTTCCGAACCGGACCGGCGACGCCGAAACAGGCGGTCCGGAACCCGTCCCCGATCTCCTCGGCGAAATGCCCCACCACTTCGTCCAATCCTCCGTACTCCCGGCTCGGATAGATCCGTTCCTCCAGGGCCCGGAAACCCTCGGTCTCGAACAGCGCCAGGCGACAGTTCGTTCCTCCGACGTCGGCCGCGAGAACCCTCATGCCTTCCCCTCCTCTCTGATCCCACGGTTCGCGCTTGTGGTCATCCCTCGTCCTCCAGGAGCTCGGTCAGCCGGGCCGCGTCCCGAGGTGCGTGACCCACCTGGTCGTTGTCGAAGTAGACGTAGACGTCCCGGCCCTTTCGGGGGGGAGGCTGCCGGTCGGTAATCGTCTGGACGTCGTCCGGCTCCTCGGCGCTCCGCCAGCTCCGGATCCGGTCGGCCCACCACCGGAGATCCCGGTCGTAGGGGCTCCGGTAGGTCTCGGGGCTCCCGTGGAGCCGGAGGTAGACGAAGCCGGCCGTGAGCTCCTCGGTGTAGAGCCAGTCGGCGGCGTGGGAAAAGACCAGGGCGATCCCCGTCTCCCGGCAGGCCCGGACGAGCTCCGGCACCAGGGTGCTCTCGTGGCGGATCTCCAGGGCGTGACGCAGGCGATGATTCTCCTCCACCTCCACCACCGCGTCCTCGATCCGGTCGTCGTGGTCCCGGGCCAGGGCGGCGGCGGACTCGGTGTCCGGCGGGAGGAGCTCGAGAAATCGTCGCACTCGCTCCTCGTCGAAGGTCAGGCTCCCGGGGAGCTGCCAGAGCACCGGACCCAGCTTCTCTCCCAGGGCCAGGACCCCCTGGGCCCAGAAATTGGCCAGTGGACCTTTCGGCGCGGCGAGCTTCTTGTTGTGGGTGATGAAGCGGCTTCCCTTCACCGCGAACCGGAAGTCGCTGGGAGTCTCCTCGTACCAACGGCGGAAGGTGTCGGGCCTCTGGAGTCCGTAGAACGTCCCGTTGACCTCCACCGTGTCGAAGCGCTCCGCGAGAAAAGCGAGCTCCCGGTCCCGGGGAAGGTCGTCGGGATAGAAGTCCCCCCGCCACGATCCATAACTCCAGCCGGACACACCGATCCGGACCCTGCTCACGACTCCTCTTCCTCGGCTTGGGCCCCGGAGACGATCTCCTCCGGATTCCCCGACGGATCCCCTTCACGCCGCGTGTGGCCTCCGGGGCGGACGACCTCCTCGTCGGTGGCCACCAGGGTCATCGGCACGTCGTGGGGCTCCCGGGGAAGGTGGTCCAGGAGCTGACACCGGTGGGCCAGCCCCAAGGCCGGAAAGGGGCGGCCCGCCAGGAAGCGATCGAAGTATCCCCGTCCGTAGCCGAGACGGACTCCTCGACGATCGAATCCGAGACCCAGGACCAGGGCCACGTCCAGGGTCTCGTCCACGGCCTCCGGGGCGAGCTCGGGAGCGTCCGGGCGAGGCTGCCGGAGACCGAAAGAGAGCGTCTCGAGCCGGCACGGATAGGGGTGAACGTGGAGACGATCGTCCCCGTACTCGGTCCGGGGGACGTAGATCCTCCGACCCTCCCGGAGAAGAGCTTCCACCAGGCCCCAGGTGTCGATCTCGGCTCCGAAGGAGAGACAGGTGAAGATCGCCGCGGCCTCCTCCACCTCGGGTAGCTCGAGGACCCTTCGGGCCAGGCTCTCCCCGGCGATTCTCTTCTCCGGGGGGTCCAGGGCCGCGATCCTCTCCCCCAGCTTCCGCCGAAGAGTGGCCTTGGCGGAGACCGGATCAGGAGGGATCTCGGTCATCCGATCCTCCGGCTCAAACTCTCGGCTCCCGTGGCCTTTCCGGATCCCGGTCGAGAACGGCCCGGAAACTCTTCTCGAGGGAGAGCCCACGGAGGAACTGCGTCCGCTCTTCCACCATGCGGCAGGCCACCTCCTCCAGGAGCTCGTTCACGCCGGGAAGCTATCCGAAGCACGGAGACTTTACAACTGATCGCTGGCTCCCGGGGTACGCCTCGCGGGTGGGTCGCGTCCCGCCCCACCGGGCGTGGCGACCGGTCCCGGACGATCCTAATCTGGTGTCGGAAAGGAGGGTACGACCCATGCGCAAGATCTGGCTCCCGATCGTCCTGCTCCTCGCCGCAGGAGGGATCTTCGCCATAACCGAGGCGGGACAGGACTACATGACGATCCAGCTCGTGGCACCGGAGGGCGACCCGAGCGCCGGCAGAGCCGCCTTCCTCGAGCTCTCGTGCACCTCCTGTCACGCCGTGGCCGGCGACCGGGAGCTCCCGGCTCCGATCTCGGCCAACCCGGGACCCACCCTGGGTCCGATCCAGGCCGCCCACGCTCGGGCCGACGCCGGCTCCATCGCCAGCTCCATCGTGTCTCCGTCCCATGTCGTGGTGGAGGAGCTCGGGGCCGAGGTTCGGCAGCGGCTCTCTCCCATGGGGGATTTCAGCGACGCGATGACGGTCCGGCAGCTGGTGGACCTGGTGGCCTATCTCGCGGAGGGGTCCGAGACCGATCCCTGACCGGCGGAGGACCGATCTTCCATC
>JAWVZJ010000165.1:0-6193 GCA_033722255.1 Thermoanaerobaculia bacterium
CGTCGCAGCTCCTTGCCGTAGGGCGTGTCGAACCGGAACTCGTGGAGCTCCTCCCAGACCGCCTCCCGCTCCTCCCGGCTGGCCAGGGACATGCTCGTGAACCCCTGGGCGAGCTCCGCGCACTCCCGCTGGGTGAAGTTCACCACGTAGATCGGGGACCGCCCCGACTCCACCAGTTCCTCCACGGTCTCGTAGAGCGAAGTCTCCCGGTACTCCCACTCCAGGGGTACCGGCCGCTCGTCGGAGCTGACCTCGACGGCGGAAATCCCGGTGCGCCGCTCCAGGTCCTCCCGGATGAAGGCGGTGTTCCCCAGGGTGGCCGACATGAGGAGAAACCGGGTCTCCGGGAGGATCAGGAGGGGGATCTGCCAGGCCACGCCCCGGTCCCGGTCCCCGTAGTAATGGAACTCGTCCATGGTCACGTAGTCGGCCTCCAGCCGGGACCACTCCCGGAGCGCCATGTTCGCCACCACCTCCGCCGTGCAGCAGATCACCCCGGCCCCGGGGTTGATGCTGGCGTCCCCGGTGAGCATGCCCACGTTCTCTGCCCCCAGCTCGTCGCAGAGGTCGAAGAACTTCTCGCTGGCCAGAGCCTTGATCGGGGTGGTGTAGAAGGAGCGGAGCCCCTCGCAGAGGGCCTTGAAGTGGACGCCCAGGGCCACCAGGGATTTTCCCGAGCCGGTGGGAGTGTTGAGAACGACGTGCCGACCCGCCATCACCTCCAGCAGCGCCTCCTCCTGGGCCGGGTAGAGCTCGAGCCCGATCCCGGCCACCCACTCCAGGAACCGGTCCAGGATCTCGTCCGGATCCCGGGTCTCGGTCAGGAACGAGGAGAGGAGGGGGCGCTCCTCCATCCCGGCCGCCTCGGAGGCGGGCTCGGACTCTCGGACGGGGCTGGGGATCGGATCGGTCATGGGGAGGCTTTTCCTCGGGGAGCCCGGAACGACACCGGTCGGAGGATCACGACCGGGCGCCCGGGGGGGCGATGGTACCTCGGCTGCCCCCTCGTCCTGGCGATCCTCCTGATCTCCGGCGTCCCGGCGCAGGGGACCGCGGACGTCGAGTCCCCCTTTCCCCGGGAGATGAAGGAGGCGATCAACGCCGAACGGACCGGCGCCGGGCTGGAGCCCCTGGAGAGCCATCCGGCCCTGGACGCGGTGGCCGCCGATCAGGCCGCACGGTCGGCCCGGGCCGATTCGCTGACCAATCGGCCGGAGGACATCATGGCCATCGGACGATCGATCCGCGAGAAGGGCTACCGGCCCTTCCACTGGAAGCAGCGGCTCGTCCTCGGGGTCGGGCACCCCCATCGGCTCCTGGAGAGCTGGCGGGAGAGCGCCCCGGAGGATTTCCGGAGCCTCGTTCTGGGGGATTTCGAGCACGTCGGCGTCGGCATCGCCCGGACCGACCAGGGCATCCCCGTGGTGTCGGTGATCGCGGCCCTGCCCCGGAGCACGGTCTTCTACCGGAAGGCCTCGACCCTGGACGATCTGCGGACGGTCCGGGAGACGATCCTCGCCGCCACCAACGAGCTCCGGGAGGAGACGGAACGTGCGCCCCTGGAGCGGAGCCCGCTTCTAGACGCGGCGGCCCAGGAGTACGCCGAGCTCCTCCGGGACGAGGACCACTACGGGCACGTCGGGCCCCAGGGCAGCCGACCCGGAGATCGGGTCCGGGAGGAAGGCTACCGCTACCGGTGGATCGCCGAGAACCTCGCCAAGGGGCTGTTCACCCCGGAGGAGGTGGTGGCCCGCTGGAGTCGGAGCCCGGACCACCGGCGGAACATGCTCCACCCGAAGCCGGAGGAGGTCGGACTCGGCGTGGCCTACGGGGAGACCGGGGGCGAGCTCGATGTCCTCTGGGTGATGCTTCTCGGCCGCCGCTGAAAGCGGCGCCTCCCGGGGAGAGGAGATTCCGGGTCGCAAAGGTGGACATGGCGAAGAAGATCGGCCGAAGAGGCTCTCGATCCCGAGGGCGAGGAGACGCCGGGTTCCGGTGTCGTTCTGGACCTCGAAGGGGTACCATCGGAGAGGGAGGAGAGAGCGCGAAGGAACACGACTCCGGGAGGGAACGCCATGGCCGACGACAAGCACCAAGAGCACGACTATCATCCCTACAGCCGACTCATCCACGGCCGGATGGTCTCTACCCACTGGGACTACAAGGACCACATCGTTCCCCCGGTGAGCGCCTCCGCCGCCTACCGCCTGGAGAGCACCTCTCGGGGGGCCGAGGGATTCCGGGAGTTCGCCAACCCGGAGTTCAACCGGAATCAGCAGCCTCCGATCTATATCTACGATCGACTGGACGAGCCGAGCCGGGGAATGCTGGAGGAGAACCTGGCCGCCGCCGAGGGCGGAGAATGCTGCGTCGCCTTCGCCACCGGTATGGCGGCGATCTCGGGGGCTCTGGGCGTGCTCCTCAAGGCCGGAGACGTGGTCCTCTCCCACCGCACCGTGTACGGCTGCACCTACTCCCTCTTCACCAACTGGTTTCCCCGCCTGGGAATCGAGGTGCGATTCCTGGATCTCACCGACCCCGAGACCCTCCGGCGGGCGCTGGACGAGGACGACCGGGTGATGGTCGTCTACGGCGAGACCCCCTGCAACCCGAACCTCGAGCTCCTGGACCTGGCCGCCCTGGCCGAGACGGTGGCCGACCACAACGAGGACCGCCCACCCCGGCGCCGCATCTTCACAGTCATCGACAACACCTTCGCCACCCCCTTCTGCCAGCGACCGATCGAGCAAGGGATCGACCTGGTCTGCCACAGCCTGACCAAGAACATCGGCGGCTTCGGCACCGACATGGGGGGCGCGGTGATCGGCCCGGAGCTCCTGGAGCCGGACCTGCTCCTGTACCGGAAGGACTTCGGAGGGGTCCTCTCTCCCCGGAGCGCCTGGCCGGCCCTGGTCTACGGTCTCCCGACCCTCCCGGTCCGGGCCCGGCAGCAGATGGCCACGGCCCTGGAGATCGCCAGATTTCTCGACGAGCACCCGGCAGTGGACCGGGTGATCTATCCCGGCCTGCCGAGCCACCCACAGCACGAGCTCGCCCGGCGGCAGATGCGGAACGTGGACGGCGAGTTCGCCCCCGGAATCCTTCTCTACTTCTCCCTGGCCGGAGACCCGGAGGAGGCCCGGACCCGGGGAGCCCGCATGATGGACGTCCTCGCCGAGCGGGCCCTCACCGTGACCCTGGCCGTGTCCCTCGGACAGGTCCGGACCCTGGTGGAACACCCCTCCTCCATGACCCACGCCACCATCCCCGTGGAGGAGCAGATCGAGATGGGGATCGATCCCGCCGGCATCCGCCTCTCCATCGGCCTGGAGGATCCCGACGACATCCGGCACGACCTGGAGGAGGCCCTGGAGGAGGTCCAGGTGGCGGAGCTCGTCGGCGTCTGATCGAGGGATCCCGTAGCATGCATCTCGTGCACCACCGAATCTCCAATCTCGCGGTCCTTCTCCGGAAAGCGGTGGTCCTTCTGTTCGCGACTTTCCTGTCGGCGCCGACCGTTCTGGCCGCCGGGACGCTGCCGGACTCTCCCGACCCCGAGCTCCAGGCCCGGCCGGGATCGGCCTCCGGCGAGTCACTCATCATCCAGGATTCCGAGATCCGACTGCCATCCAGCGCGGAGCCGGCGCATCTCCGGGCCGCCGGTCCGGGATGGATCCTCAGCAGCGTGGTCCGGGGGGAGCGAGGCTCGACGATCCACCTCCTCCTGAAGGACGCTGTCGGAGAGCTCCGGTCTCCCCCGGCCCCGGAATCCCGGAGGGGAGCGGAGATCCGGGATCCGATCCCCCTGATCGGAGAGGACAGTGAATTTCGGGGACTCGTATGGCTGGAGGGCCCCGACCGGGGATCCATGGCTGTCCGGGGAACGGTCTGGAACGGCCGTGCCTGGGAGGAGCCCCGGACCCTCGCCGCCCCGGGGCCGGGGAGCCAGCTCGCCCTGGATGCCACGCGTCTCTCCGACGGCTCGCATCTCCTGGTCTGGAGTCGCTTCGATGGAGAGGACGACGAGATCGCCTGGCTTCGAACCGGGTTCGTCGGGAACCGGCACGAGGGCGAGGAGGACCGGGAGATCCGGATCGTCCACGGGGCCAACACCGTACCGGACATCACTCCCGCCCTTCTCCCCACCCCGGAGGGCGCCCTCCTCGCCTGGAGCCGCTACGACGGCAACGACTACCGTCTGCAGCTGGCCCGATTCTCCGGCGACGGATGGACCCACCTGGGACCCCTGTCCGATCGAGGAGCCCTCCTTCCCCGCTGGCAGAGGGACCGGGATTCCGGCGGGATCCTCGTCTATCGCGACGCCGCCCGGGAGGGTTGGAAGGCCCTCCGGGTCGAGCCCGGGGGGACGATCCGTTCCCGGGCCTTCGTCCCGGGCCCTCCGGGGCCGACACCCCGGATCCTGGAGACGACCCAGGGCGATCCGGTCCTGGTGCTTCCCTCGGGAGAGCGGAGACGGCTCGAGTGGACGTCCGCTTCGATCCTTCCCTGAGGCCCTCGACTCCGGAACCGGATCCCTCGGTCGGAGCCCGGCGCGATCTCGAATGTGCTCGAGAAGATCCACCGCCCCGGAAGCGACTTACGATACCATCAGGCGCAGCCGTAGCTCACACCCCCATCGGTCTGCATTCCCACTGGCGACTAGCGACATGAGCCGACGTTCCCTGGACTCCGAGGACCCCGTCGAGGACCGCGACCGGAAAGCCGAGCACATCGAGCTCGCCCTCGAGGAGCGGATGCAGAACCGGGAGCGTTTCTTCGACCGGCTCCGGTTCGATCACGTCGCCCTGCCGGAGCTCGATCGGTCCCACATCGACCTCTCCACCGAGTTCCTCGACAAGCCCCTCCGGGCCCCCCTGCTCATCTCCTGCATGACCGGCGGTACCGAGGAGGCGGCCCGGATCAACCGGAACCTGGCCCGGGCGGCCGAGTCCACCGGAGTCGCCCTGGGGGTCGGCTCCCAGAGAAAGGCCCTGGAGGATCCGAGCCAGGTCTCGACCTTCCAGGTCCGGGACCAGGCCCCCGGCATCCCCCTGCTGGCCAACCTGGGAGCGGTTCAGCTCAACTACGGATACGGGATCGAGGAGTGCCGTCGGGCGGTGGAGATGATCGAGGCCGACGCCCTGGTGTTCCATCTCAACGCCCTTCAGGAGGCGATCCAACCCGAGGGCCAGTGCGACTTCTCTTCTCTCCTGCCGAAGATCGGGACGGTGGCTGCCGAGCTGGAGGTTCCGGTGATCGCCAAGGAGATCGGATGCGGACTCGATCGGGCCACCGGCGAGGCCCTGGTGGCCCAGGGAGTGCGGATCCTGGATTCCGCCGGACGGGGCGGCACCTCCTGGGCCCGCATCGAGGGGGCCCGCTCCGCCGACGCCTCCCTGGGAGACCTCTTCGGAGAGTGGGGCATCCCGACTCCCACGGCCATTCGGGAGCTCCGGGAGATCCCCGGGGTCACCGTGATCGGCAGCGGAGGGCTCCGGACCGGCCTCCACGCCGCCAAGGCCCTGGCCCTGGGTGCCGATCTCGTGGGCATGGCCCAGCCGTTCCTGGAGCCGGCCCTCGAGTCCCCGGAGGCCGTCGGGGAGCGGATCCGCCGGATCCTCACCGAGCTCGAGGTCGCCATGTTCTGCCTCGGCTGTCGCCGACCGTCCGATCTCAGACTCCAGCCACTCCGGGAGGTGCACCCATGACGCCGACGGTTCTCGACTCGAAGGCCGAGAGCCTGGTTCGAGAGCTCGTGGAGGGGATCCGCCGGTTTCACCAGCTCCCGCCGGATCTGGATCCGGCCACCGCGGCCGAGATCCGACGGCGGGCCCTCACGGAGATGACCTCCGGCGATCTCGACGACATCGGCCACCACTCCTTCGACGTGGCCAACGCCTCCCGGCGAAACTGCGAGAACCTCTTCGGGGTCGCCCAGATCCCCATGGGGATCGTGGGCCCGGTCCGTCTCCACGGAGACCACGTGGACGGCGAAGTCTACGTACCTCTCGCCACCACCGAAGGGGCCCTCATCGCCAGCACCAACCGGGGCTGCGCCGCCCTGCGCCGGGCCGGCGGCGCCCGGGTCTACGTGGAGGACGTGGGGATGACCCGGGCTCCGGTGTTCCGGACCTCCGGCCTCGAGGAGACCCGCCGATTCGTGGATTGGATCGAAGCCCACGAACAGGAGGTC
>JAWVZJ010000166.1:0-6191 GCA_033722255.1 Thermoanaerobaculia bacterium
CGGTCTGGACCCAGGTCCCGGCCTTGAACAACCGGTACGTCAACGCGTCCCAGGCCAGAGGAGGGGCCAGGGTTCCCCTGAGAAGCCGAAGCCCTGCGAGTGCGACCACGGGGATGGAGACCACGAGGGTCCAGCCCGAAAACGCCTCTCGACCGAGGGAGCCGAGACGGCCCAGATCGTCCGCCAGGCACCGTGACACGGCCCCGCGCCGCCACCAGGCCAGGGCTCCCACGACGGCCGCCGACACTCCGAGGGCGATCCCCAGGCGAAACTGGCCGAGACCGGCCAGGGCCCAGAAAGCGAGACTCAACATCCAGGGCAACAGCACCAGGACCCCGAGGCCCCGGAGAACCCTTTCCTCCGGAAAGAGGCGCTGGGCGAAGGTCCACGCGGCCAGACTCCAGCCGAGGAGCAGGACCAGAGCCGCCAGGAACCGGAGCAGGATCACGTCCCCACTTTAGCTCCGGCGGGATCCCGGGGGAACGGCCCAGCTCGGGCCTCCGATCGTGACTCCACTCAACGATGACCAGAATCGTGCCGACGCGGACCGACCGGCCGCCGACTGCCCACACATCGCTACGAAGGTCGATACGGAGGGCGTCGGCACCGAGCTTCTTCCACCGCGCCGTCAGGCCTCCCCGGCGCTCACCGCGAGGAGTTGGGGACAAGGGAGACGGACGGGCCGCAGATACGAGATCGGTCTCACGGTGGGGTGTGCCCAGTGCCGATTCGCCTTCGAAGAAAGCTCACTCGTTCTCCGAGAGCCGTCCCGGAGGCGCGATGGTAGGGGAACTCGCCCGGGCCCGGGGGAGGCGATCCCGGAAGTCGAACCAGCCCCGGATCTCCGGCGACGGGGGGTCCATGAAGAGCCCCTCTCCGTCGACCGCACGGCGGTCACTCCACCGTCACCGACTTGGCCAGGTTCCTCGGTTGATCCACGTCCGCCCCCCTCCAGACGCCCATGTGGTACGCCAGGAGCTGGAGGGGCACGACGTTGACGATCGGCTGGAGGGAGTCCGGGAGACTCGGGACCGGGAGAACCTCGTCCACGAGCTCCTCCAACTCCTCGGGGCGATCGGTGACCACCACCAACGTCCCCTCCCGGGCCCGGACCTCCTGGAGATTGCTGACCATCTTGTCGAAGACCCTCTCTCCCGTGGCGACACCCACCACCGGCAGCTCCCGGTCGATGAGGGCGATCGGACCGTGCTTCATCTCCCCGGCGGGGTATCCCTCGGCGTGGATGTACGAGATCTCCTTGAGCTTCAGGGCCCCCTCCAGGGCGATCGGATAGTTGATCCCCCGACCCAGGTAGAGGAAATCTTCGGCCTGCCCGTAGTCCCGGGCCAGGTCCTCGTACCGCTCCTCGTCGTCGAGGACCTCGCTGACGGCTCCGGGAAGATGGGCAATGCCCCGGAGGAGCTCCTCGGAAAGGCCCTCGCCGTTCCGGATCTGGCGGAGGTAGAGGGCCAGCAGATAGAGGGACACGAGCTGGGTCGTGAAGGCCTTCGTCGACGCCACCCCGATCTCCGGTCCGGCGTGGGTCAACATAGTCCCGTCGCTGATCCGGGTGGCCTGGCTTCCGGGCACGTTACAGATACAGGCCAGGAGCGCCCCCCGATCCCGGGCCTCCTCCATGGCGGAGAGGGTGTCCGCGGTCTCCCCGGACTGGGACACGCCCACCGCCAGCACCGCAGGGTCCACCAGGGGGTCCCGGTACCGGTACTCGGACCCGTAGTCCACCTCCACGGGGATCCGCGCCAGCTCCTCGATCAGGAACTTGCCCACCAGGGCCGCGTGCCAGGAGGTGCCGCAGGCCAGCAGATGGAGCCGACGGATCTCGGCCAACCGCTCCACCGGGAGGCCCATCTCGGCGAGCTCGATCCGCCCCTCGTCGAAATTCAGCCGACCGGAAAACGTCTCCTGGAGCGCCTGGGGCTGCTCGTGGATCTCCTTGGCCATGAAGTGCTTGTACCCGGCCTTCTCGGTCTGGATCGGATTCCAGGTCAGCCGGCGGGGGCTGCGTTCCACCGGATCGCCGGCGGCATCCCAGACTTCGATCTCCTCCGCCCGGACCCGAGCCAGATCCCCGTTCTCGAGGAACACGACGTTCCGGGTGTGCTCGACCAGGGCCGTGGGGTCCGAGGCCAGGAACTGCTCCCCTTCACCGAGACCCAGGACCAGAGGCGGCCCCCGCCGGGCGGCCACGATTCCCTCCTCCCCGACGGTGAGGGCGGCGAAGGCGTAGTGACCCTCCAGCTCCGCCACCGAGCGTCGGACCGCCTCCACGAGCCCGAGGCCCTCTTCCAGACGGGACGAGACCAGGTTGGCCACCACCTCGGTGTCGGTGTCCGACGCGAACTCCCAGCCCTCCTCCCGGAGCCGGCGCTTCAGGGAGGCGAAGTTCTCGATGATCCCGTTGTGGATGATCGCCAGCCGACCCCGACCGTCCAGCATCGGATGAGCGTTGCGCTCCGACGGCTTGCCGTGAGTCGCCCACCGGGTGTGACCGAGCCCGAGACCGCCGTCGAGATCGACTTCGGAGAGCTTCTCGACCAGAGCGTCGAGCTTCCCCTCCGCCTTCACCGTCCCGATCCCGGCCTCCGACAGCACTGCGACGCCGGCGGAGTCGTATCCCCGGTACTCGAGCTTCCGGAGGCCCTTGACCAGGAGGGGGATCACCTCCCGGTCCCCCACGTACCCTACGATTCCGCACATCGGATCAGCCCTCGGTCTCGCCGTCGCCGTCGGCGATCCGCCGGCGGCGGGTCCAGTCCGGAACGGTCCGCTGGCGACTCCGGGTGATGCCCAGGGCACCGTCCGGAACGTCCCGGGAGATGACCGAGCCGGCGCCGGTGGCGGCATCCCTTCCGACTCTCACCGGTGCCACCAGCATCGTGTCGCTCCCGACGAAGGCTCCCGGACCGATCTCGGTGCGGTGCTTGCGCTCGCCGTCGTAGTTGCAGGTGACGACCCCCGCCCCGATGTTCACTCCGGCTCCGACGTCGGCGTCCCCGAGATAGGCCAGGTGCGACGCCTTCACCCCCTCCGCGAGACGGCTCTCCTTGATCTCTACGAAGTTGCCGATCTTCGCCTCCGGCCCGATCTCCGCCCCGGGCCGAAGCCGGGCGAACGGTCCCACCCGGGCGTCGGCGCCTACCTCCGCCCCGTCGAGGACCGAGTAGGGCAAGATCTCGACTCCGGTCCCGACCCTGGTGTCCCGGATCCAGCTCCCCTGGTGGATCACGGCACCCCGTCCGATCCGGGTCCGGCCGCCGAGGCTCACGTCGGGATGGAGCTCCACGTCCCGGGAGAGCTCCACCTCGGGACCGATCTCCACCCGGGACGGGGCGATCAGGGTCACGCCGGCGTCCATCCACCGCCGCCGACGCTCCCCGAGGATCGCCCGATGGGCGGCGGCGAGCTGAGAACGGTCGTTCACCCCGATGGCCTCCGTCGGATCCCCGAGCTCGTACAACACGATCTCTCCCTCCCCGGCCCACCGGGTCACGGCATCCGTGAGGTAGAGCTCCCCCTGGGCGTTGTCCGGGTCGAGACCCTCGAGATAGCCGAAGATCTCCGGGGCCCGGAGCGCGTAGAGCCCCGCGTTGATCCGGGAGATCGCCAGCTCCTCCTCCGTGGCGTCGGAGGCCTCGACGATCCGTTCCAGCCGGTGGCCGTCCGAGACGACCCGTCCCAGGCCTCCGGGCTCCTCCATCTCGGCCACGGCCAGGGCTCCGTCCCGCCCCTCCGAGGCCCGGACGAGATCTCGGATCGTCTCGGCTCGAACCCGGGGAACGTCTCCCGAGAGCACAACGAGGCGGCATGCCTCGTCTACGACGCTCCGGACCTGGAGCAGGGCGTGGCCGGTCCCCAGCTGCCGCTCCTGGTGGACCCAGACCAGATTCTCCGCTCCGGCGAACCGCTCCCGGATCTCCCGGGCCCCGTGGCCGACGACGACGCAGATCCGGGAGCACCCCGCCTCCCGGGCGGCGTCCAGGACCCAGGCCAGGAGGGGTCTCCCCCCCGCCTCGTGGAGGACCTTCGGTCGCTCCGACCGCATCCGGGTCCCCTTCCCGGCGGCCAGGACGACGCCGATCGGGGGGGTACTCATCCCGAATCTCCCGGCCGGGGCGCTCCGTGACCTCCGGGACGGGGAACGCCGTCTCCCCGATCCACGGCGACCGGCGAAGAAGAGAGGGGAACGTCAGCTCGCAAGGAGATCCGCGTGCTCCTCGTCGTCCCGGAGGTCGGCGAAGTCCGGATCCCGGCGAGCGTAGGCCCGATTCCGGGGCTCGAGCTCGATGGCCTTGGCCAGATACTCGGCTCCCCCTTCCAGGTCACCCTTCTTCGTCAACACGGCCGCGGCGAGGTAAGCGTAACGGCTCTGCTTCTTGGCCCGACCGCCCCGGTTGCAGATCTCCAAGGCCCGACCCCACTCCTCCCGGTTCTTCGCCATCACAGCCTCCAGATAGGGGTCCTCGTCGTCTCCCCCCTCCATCCGACGCCGGGCCAGGTCCGCGTACTGGCGAGCCCGGGCCGAGAGCTCCGGGATCTGGGCCTCCTCGGCCAGGGTGTCCAGGATCTCCAGGGCCTGCTCCCACTTCTCCTGGTACAGCTTCTCGATCCCCTCCTCGAACTCCTCCAGGGCCTTCTCCTCCGCCCGGGCGACCGCTCCCAGGGCCTCGGGTCTCAGCTCCCGGAGCTTCGCCTCCACGGTCTCCACGTCGGTGTGGAACCGATCCGCCAGCTCCTCCAAGCTCTTGGACTCTCCGTGCTTCTTGAGGTAGTTCAGCTCTACTTTCTGCCAGCGTTTCGCCATCGTCCTTCTCCTTACTGATCTTCTGGGTCGTGAATCGTCGTGGGCCTGCTCGGTGAGACGGGGATCCCGGCGAACCGGGTTCAGCGCTTCCGCAGCTCGATGAGGATCTGCTTTGCCACGGCCTTCAACGTCTCGAAGACGCCGGTTCCGTCGATCGCGATCGCCTCGAAGGTCGGCTCTCTCTTGTAGTTGAGGGTCCGGTACATCTCGTCCACCGGCATGGCGTTCGGCAGGTCTCGCTTGTTGAACTGGAGGGAGTAGGGGATCGCCTGCAGGTCGAGCCCGTGCTCCTTCAGGTTCTCCTCCAGGTTCCGGATCGACTCGATGTTCGCCTCCATCCGCTCCTTCTGGCTGTCGGCCACGAACACCACACCGTCCACGCCCTTGAGGATCAGCTTCCGGCTGGCGTCGTAGAAGACCTGGCCGGGAACGGTGTACAGGTGGAACCGGGTGGTGAATCCCCGGATCGTTCCCAGGTCCAGGGGGAGGAAATCGAAAAAGAGCGTCCGATCGGCCTCGGTCGCCAGGGAGATCATCTTCCCCTTGGCCTCCGGAGCCGTCTTGTTGTAGATGAACTGGAGATTCGTGGTCTTCCCGCCGAGCCCGGGACCGTAGTACACGATCTTGCAGTTGATCTCCTTGCTGGCGTAGTTGATGAACGTCATGCCGAGGCTCTCGCTTCAGAGATCGAAACGATCGAAGGAGCCCTCTCCCTTCCGATCACTCGCTGAACAGGGCGTCGATGTCGTCCTCGGTGATCTCCGAGAAGGGACTCGCGTCCTCTCCGGTATCCGTGGCCGCCTCTCCCTTCTGGGCCATCGAGTCGAAGATCCGCTCCATCTCCGAGCTCGCCCTCTTGACCCGGAGCCGGACCAGTCCCAGGGAGGATCGGTCGTCGAAGATCACCAGGAGGATGGCTCGACGGCCGACGATGGAGATGTGGATGTGATCCTGCTGCCCTTCGTGGAAGAGCACCGAAAACTCCCGCTCGCCGATCAGCTTGGCCAGGCCGTCCGTGGCCGCCACGTTCCCCGCCGTCAGCGAGGCCAGGGAGGTGGTGTCGAACTGGTCGATCTCTCCGGCCGAGGCGATCTGTTGGCCGTTCTTGTCGATGAGGAACACCACCTTGGCGTTGGCGTCGTGGCGAAGGCGTCGTAGGGCCTCCTCCAGCCGCTCGAACTCTTCTCCGAAGATGACTAGATTCGACGCTTGCATACGGATCTCCCGGGAACGCTTAAACTATCACACGCCTCCCCAGACGGCAGAGTTTACGTCATCCCCCGGCGCGAGAGAAGGACGCCCGGCGCGAGAACGTGACGTGGGCCCGCCATCGCTCCCGGGTCTCTCGCGGGCGAGCCGGCGACCAACC
>JAWVZJ010000167.1:0-6187 GCA_033722255.1 Thermoanaerobaculia bacterium
CCGCGACGCCGAGGCTCCGGAGGATGTCCACCGGGTGCAGGGCCGGGGTGGCTCCGTCCCGGAGCAGGGCATTCGTCCCCAGGGACTTCTCGTCGAAGATCCTCCCCGGGAGGGCGTAGATCTCCCGCCCGAGCTCCAGGGCGTGGCGAGCGGTGATCAGCGAGCCGGATCGCGGTGCCGCCTCCACCACGAGCGTTCCTCCCTCCGCCAGGGCGGCGATGATCCGGTTCCGGGTGGGAAAGTTCCGTTTCCGGGGCGGAGTGCCCAGGGGAAACTCGGTTACCAGGGCTCCCCGGTCGCCGATCCGGTCGGCCAGGTCCCGGGTCCCCCGGGGGTAGGGGACGTCGAGGCCGCAGCCCAGGACGGCCACCGTCCGGCCCCGGGACGGCTCCAGAGCACCCTTGTGGGAGGTCTGGTCGATCCCCCGGGCGAATCCCGAGACCACCGGCACCCCTCCCCTCGCCAGGTGGGACGCGAAGAAGTGGGCGGCCTCCCGTCCATACGGGGAGCAGGCCCGGCTCCCGACCATGGCCAGAGAGGGGCCCGGCGGGAGTCGGCCCCGGAGATAGAGGACGGGAGGCGGGAGAGGAAGCTGATGGAGGCTCTCGGGATACTCCTCGTCCCCGAGGGTGACGATTCGAGCTCCGAGCCGCTCCGCCCGCTTCTCCTCGGCGGTGGCGATCTGGCCGGCCGACCCGAGGAGCCTCCGGGCCGTCTTCAGGTGGGAGACGGGGACCTGGCACCGCCGGGCGAGCTCCTTCAGCCCGCCCGGGGGAGGCGATCCGGTCCAGGACACGGGGTCCGATCCCAGACGGCACTTGGTGGCGCGCTGCAGGTCCGGAGCGGCGTTGAGGGCCAGGAGAACGGTGCGCTGTTCCTTCGGGTTCACACTCGGTGGAACGGGATCCGTTCCGGGCATCGCTCAGAACGGCAGCCCTCTCCGTTTCCAGGGAGAGAAGAGCCGTTGGAGGGACCGAGCTATACTCCCGTTCGATCGCCTCCGGGCAGAACGGTTCCGAACCGCAGAGGGGCTGACGGAATGAGAAGAGCCTTCATCATCGCCTTCGTACTCTCGGGGATGGCTCTGACCGCCTGCGGCGGCCGTCGTCCTCCCCGCCAACCCGGAGACCAGCTCGACTTCGGCATCCGGATGGCCCGGGAGGGTCTCTGGAGCGAGGCGTACTTTCGCTTCCAGCAGGCGGCCGGTGCCGGCGAGAGAGATCCCCGGGTCCTGAACAACCTCGCCGTGGCGGCGGAGGCCCTGGGTCGATTCGACGAGGCCCTGGAGCACTACCGGAGGGCCCTGGAGGTCGCTCCCGGGAATCGGGAGATCAAGGAGAACTACGACCGGTTCGTCAGCTTCTACGACTCGTTCCGGGACCGGACGGAGGACGCGGAGGAGACGGCCGGAGAGGAGAGGGAGGATTCCGTGGAGAGCCCCGAAGACCGAGGTGGAGGGGGGACGTCGTGAGTGGGCGTCTGCTCACGACCCTCTTGGTGGGGCTGACCATGGCCACCACGGTTCCCGCCACGGCGGACACGGTGAAGGTGAAGCTCGAGATGCCCGTGAAGGCCACGCTGGACCTCGAGGAGAGGGAGACCCTTCTGGCCGCCCCCTTCCTCGTGGTCCGACAGGAGGGAGAGTCGACGTTCCGGGGACAGGACATCGACGTCCAGGAGGAATTTCAGCGTTACCTGGACAAGCTCTTGCGTCGGGATACCGAGCTCGAGGTGCTGGAGCTCCAGAACCTGGAGTATCCGACCTACGATCTGACCCTGTTGGCCCGGGACTCGGACTTCTGGGCCGCTCTCGGAGAGCGGACCGGTGCCGACCTGATCCTCACCGGGAGCCTGGACTTCGACGTCCAGGACCGGAGCGGATATCGCCTGGAGGAGTACACCTCCCCCTTCGACGGGAAGACGTATTACCGGCAGGTGCTGGTGGAGGAGACGGGCTTCGAGTTCGACATCCTCCTCCAGGTGTACGACGGGGAGACGGGAGAGCTGCTACACGAGGACAACTTCAAGGATTTCCGGACGCTGGAAGGGGCGAAGGTGGACCCCGTGGCCGGGATGTTCCGGAATCTGAGGGCCCTGGAGGACCGGATCGTGGGGATCTTCGCCCAGAAGACGGTGGAGGCGACCCGGCTCCTCCTGCGGTAGTCGAGGGAGAGATCATGTTTCGAGCCCAGAGCCTTCTTCGCGACCGATTCGCGCTTCCGATCCTCGTCGGTCTCCTCGGAGTCGCCCTCCTCCCGACGACGGCCGAGGCCCAGTTCGGTAAGAACAAGATCCAGTATCGGGACTTCGACTGGCAGATCTACCACTCGCCCCATTTCGACGTCTACTTCTACGAGGCCGAGAGGCACCTCCTCCAGAAGGTCGTCTCTTTCGCCGAGAGCGCCTACGATCAGCTCTCCCGCCGCTTCGACTACCAGATCGAGGAGGCGACGCCCCTGATCTTCTACAAGACTCACTCGGAGTTCGAACAGAACAACATCATCCTGGGCTTGATCCCGGAGCAGGTCGGGGCCTTCGCCACCAACGTTCGCTACCGGATGGTCCTCCCCGTGGATCTGCCGGACGCCGAGCTCCACCAGCTCGTCCTCCACGAGCTGACCCACATCTTCCAGTACCACATCCTCTTCGGAGGAAAGACCGGGGCCGGCTTCATCAATCCGGCGCCGACCTGGCTCATCGAGGGGATGGCGAGCTATTACGCCCAGGACGAGTCCACCTCGGACAAGATGTTCCTCCGGGACGCCGTGGTCAACGATCTGGTGCCGCCGATCACCGAGGCCCGGGGGGGCGGATTCTTCGCCTATCGCTTCGGCCACGCCGTCTTCGACTTCCTGGAGGAGCGCTGGGGACCGGAGGGGGTTCTGGACTTCCTCTACGAGTACCGGGCGAGCCTCGGGAACCAGGTGGACCGGGCCCTGGAGCGGGCCTTCCGGGTCGAGCCGGAGGAGTTCAACACCGACTTCCGTCGGTGGTTGCGGGAGAGGTATCTCCCTCAGCTCGTGGCCACCGGGGAGCCGAGCTACTTCGGCCGCAGGTTCTACGAGCGGGAATCCCCCAGGAATCAGCAGTTCTTCTCTCCCGTGGTCTCCCCGGCCGGAGACCTGGTGGCGGCCCTGGGGACCGAGCGGGGTGAGCTCGACGTGATCCTGCTGGACAGCCGAGAGCGCAAGCCCCTGAGGAATCTCACCAAGGGCTGGTCGACGGAGACCCAGTACCTGACGGCCCAGTTCGTGACGGCCCGGCGGCGGATGGGCCGGGACCTCTCCTTCTCCCCGGACGGGAACCGGATCGCGGTGTTCGGGAAGCGGGAAGCCGGAAGGAGCCTGGTGCTGGTGGACGTGATCGACGGCGGGGTGGAGCGGGTCATCGATCTGGAGGTCCAGCAACCCCTGGCGCCGACGTTCAGCGCCGACGGGACGAAGGTCGCCTTCTCCGGGAGCCTCGAGGGCCAGTTCGACATCTTCTCCCTGGATCTGGAGACCGAGGAGGTGGAGAGGCTGACCGACACTCCGCGGTTCGACGGGGGCCCGCACTACTCCCGGGACGGCCGGTGGCTCTTCTTCAGCTCCGAGGTCGGTACCTTTGCCAACCTCTTCCGGAGGAATCTGGAGACGGGAGAGATCGAGCAGCTGACCCGGGGTGAGCAGAACGATCGGGATCCCTATCTCTCCCAGGACGGCGACCGTCTCTTCTTCACCTCCGACCGGGACGGCTTCGACAACGTCTACTCCATCGATTTCGAGGAGGGGATCCGCCGGCAGCACACGAACGCCGTCACGGGATGCTTCATGCCGACCCTGCTCCAGCGCCTGGACGGTAGCGAGGGCCTGATCTACTCTGGATTCTGGAAGGGCCGGTTCGACATCTATCGCGGAGACGTCGAGTCGGTGGGGGACGACGTGGAGATCGCCGACGATCTCTCCGAGGCGGAGACGGTTCCCATGGATCGCCTGGAGCGTTTCGAGCCCGACATCCAGGTGGCCATCAACGAGGAGAACGAGGAGGACTACGGCGGGTTCAAGCTCTTCCTGGACGATGCCGATGCCGCCGTCGGAGTCACCAGCGATCAGCTCGTCGTCTCCCGCTCCTTCCTTCGATTCTCGGATCAGCTCGGGGATCGGAGGCTATTTATCAGCCTCCAGTCGGTGGAGAGCTTCTCGGACTTCGACATCCTCTACATCGACCTCTCCGATCGGCTCCAGTGGGGCGGTCAGGTCTTCGACGACCGGACCTTCTTCATCGGCTTCGATCGGAGCACGGGGACTCTCCGACGGGGCCGGGCCGCATTCCGGCAGACCGGCGTCCGGGGCTTCCTCACTTACCCCCTGGATTTCTACCACCGGGTGGAGGGGAGCCTGGCCTACATCTTCCGGGAGTACGACTTCCAGAGCTTCATCCGGGACCCGCAGACCGGAGAGTTCATCCCCCTGATCAGCCCCCGGGAGGACGACTATCCCCAGGTCTCCCTGGCCTTCGTCGGAGACACGACGAGATTCGCTCCCTGGGGACCGGTCTCCGGTCGCCGCTACCGGATCGAGGGGAGCTATGCGCCCGACTTCGACGAGTCCGGGACCCTGACTTCGACGGCCTCCCTGGACTTCCGGCAGTACTACTCCCTCACCCGGAGGATCCAGATGGCGTTTCGGGTCTTCGGGGGCGGGGCCTGGGGGAACGTGCCCAATATCTTTTATTTCGGCGGCCTGGACACCGTCCGGGGATTCGATTTCCGGGAGCTCCGGGGAGACCGGGCCTTCTTCTCGAACCTGGAGCTCCGCTTTCCCCTGATCGAGGATCTCCGCTTCCCGTTCTTTCGGTTTCCCGGGATCCGCGGTCGCATCTTCGTCGATGTCGGTGGGTCCTGGTTCGACTACGCGGGCCAGGAGTTCGACTTCTGGGACAGCGAGAACGACCGCCTGGAGGATGCGGTCTCGGCCTACGGATGGGGAGTCACCGTGGGGATGGGCGGGTTCGACATCCACTTCGACTTCGCCAAGCGGTGGAACTTCGAGGAGACCCTGGACGACGGATTCGAGACCACCTTCTGGGTCGGATCCAGATTTTGATCCCGGAGGGCGGGACCCGTGTCCACGGCTGAGGAGAAGCGTCTCGAGGAGTACGAGACCCTCCTGGAGATCGGGCTCGACCTGGCCAGCAGTCTCGATCCCCACCAGGTGCTGACCACGGCCCTGGAGAAGGCGGAGGAGTTCTGCCACGCGGAGTCGAGCTCGATCTGGGAGTTGGACGACGAGAGGAACGAGCTCTTTTTCCGGCTGGTCCGGGGAGAAGGGGCCCTGGCCATCGAGACCCTGCGGGTCCCTCTCGGGGAGGGCATCGTGGGGAGCGTGGCGGAGTCCGGGGAGGCGGAGATCGTCCAGGACGTGGCCAGCGACCCCCGCTGGACCGGCGAGCCGCAGGAGGGGTTCGAGACCCGCTCGATCCTTACCGTTCCCCTGATCGCCCGGGGCAAGGTGGTCGGGGTGCTCCAGCTCCTGAACCCCACGGACCGGAGGGGATTCGAGGAGGAGGACCTGCGCCGGATGGAGCTCTTCGCCGGGCCCCTGGCCCACGCCCTGGCCAACGCTCGTCTCTACGCCCGGCAGAAGGAGATCTTCATCGACATGGTCACGGCCCTGTCGGAGGCGATCGAGAAGAGAGACCCCTATACCGGAGGACACGTCCGGCGGGTCGTCCTCTACTCCCTGCTCCTGGGCCACGAGATGGGTCTGGGGCGGGAGCGACTCGAAGACCTCCGCCTGGCCGCGACCCTCCACGACATCGGGAAGATCGGCGTTCCCGACCGGGTCCTCCGGAAGCCCGGTCGTCTGGAGGGGGAGGAGGTGGAGCTCATGCAGCGGCACGCGGCGGACGGAGCCGAGATCATCGAGAGGGTCCGGAGTCTCCGGCACCTGCTCCCGGGGATCCGGAGCCACCACGAGCGGATCGACGGTGGCGGATATCCCGATGGCCTGACCGGAGACGAGCTGGCGTTGATTCCCCGGATCATCGGGGTGGCCGACACCTACGACGCCATGACCACGGACCGGCCGTACCGGAAGGCCCTGAGCCCGGAGGAGGCAGCGGCGGAGATCGAAGAGCACGCCGGGACCCAGTTCTGTCCCGAGGTGGCGGGTGCGTTCCGGCGCCTGTACCAGCGCGGCTACTTCGA
>JAWVZJ010000168.1:0-6179 GCA_033722255.1 Thermoanaerobaculia bacterium
ACCTCGAGGCCCCTGCGGTCGGTTTCGAACTCTCGGAGAAGGCTCCGAACCCGGAATCGGGTCACGGCCCACTCCACCAGTCGGTTGACGGGGAAGTAGCGAATCTTCGCCCTGCGGGCCGTGTTGAACACGAATGGGGGGAAGACGATCTGGACCAGCTTGCCGGAGTCGTCGATCACGATCTCCAGGGATTCACGGGGTCGGGAGACGACGATGAGGGAATGGGCGTAGTCCGAGCAGTGGAAGTCGAGCCGGTCGTCGTAGAGGGAGCTGAGCCGGCGGTAGAACTCCACTGCGGTGCGTCCGTCGGAGACCGCCATGTCGTGGATCTCGTAGGGACCGGGGGGGGGCTTTTCCTCCTCGAGCGTCGCCAGCACCTGGTCGTCGAAGGTTCCGAACCGGTTCTTGTAGGTCCGCTTGAGGGTCGCGTTCTCCGGGGAGAGGGTGGAGAGGAGACGCTCCTGGAGCCAGTTCCTCTCGTCCGGTGGCAACTCCTCGATCTCCCGGTAGAGGCTCAGCGCCACCTGTCTGCGACTCCCGAGGAGTCCGGTGGCCCGATCACGGACGTCGGGCGTGAGACGCCAGATGCCCGGCAAGATCACGAGAAGTCCCCTGCTCCCTTCGCGGAGTTCAACGGATATAGCCCAGCGCGCGGAGCTTCTCGAGCTCCTCGTCCTGTCGCTCCTTCGGCACCGGATCGCCCGAGCCGGAACCGGTGTGGAAGATCGGAAGGAGGGCCTCGTAGCTGGCCACCCGGGCTACCGGCGTCGTCTCCCGGAACTCGTCGGAGAATGCCTCGTCCAGCACCCTTCCCGCAGCGGTTTGGGGCACCGGCAGGCCGAGGAGATGGAGGACGGTCGGGAACACGTCGTAGAGATGGGCGTCCGAGATCCGGACCCCCCGTCGAGCCGGTCCTCCGACCATCAGAAAGACCCCCGGCGGACCGTGGCGATGCATGGTGTCGACCGCGTGGAAGAGGGTGGGGCTGTGACCGTGATCGGAAACCAGCAGGATGACCGTGCCCGGCTCGACGCGCTCCACGAGTTTCCCCAGGAAACGGTCGAATTCCCGGTGAAACACGAAGATGTCGAAGTCGTCCTCCTCCCCGTCCCCCTCTCTGGAGATCGGAAGGTAGCGGCGGGGCCGGAACGATCGCCAGGTACCGTGTTGCACCGCGTCGGGCTGGTGAGAATAGAAGTTCAAGAAATCGGGTTGCGGTCGGAGTTCCAGGAGCTCGAGCAGGGCCCGAGACTGCCAGCGAAACTCCCCCTCCGACAGAATCGGTCCGAGGCGATCCAGGAGCTCGGGGGGCCGGGCGTAGTCCTCGGCTTCCTGTCGGGCGGAGAGCGGCCGGGGTCCCTCCGACGCCCGGCTGTAGAAACGGTCCGCCCCGTAGGCCACGAAATAGCTTTCCGGATCCGACATAGGCGGTGCGGGGAAGGAGTAGTAGTAACCGTCGACGACCCCGATCGACCGTCCCAGAGCCGAGGCGACCTCCCAGATCAGGGTTCCGTAGAGATCGTCCCGGTTCACCGTCGTCCGTTCGGCCAGCCCGACCTCCTCCAGGTATCCGATCGATTCCTTGAAGAACGTCCGGTGGACCGGATACACGCCACGGATCATTCCCGGGAGGCGGATCGAAAAGAAGTCGAGGAGCCGGTGCTCGGCAGGTTCGAGACCCGTGTAGATCGAGGCCCAGAGGACGGGAGAGTTCGTCCCCGGCAGGCTCTCCAGCGGACCGTGTACACCCCGGGCCATGAGTCGGTCCAGATTCGGCATCTCGCCGGCCTCAACCAGAGGTTCCATTACCCGCCAGTCCGCGCCGTCGGCCGCCAGGAGGACGACCTTTCGAGGAGGTCTCAATGCGGCCGGATCGGGAAGTGTGGTCGGATCCGCCGGCGGGATGGTCGGGGGGTCGTACAGGATGGCAAGACCCACATGCAGGGCCAACAGCGTTCCGTAAGCACCGATCAGGAAGGTCTTCCCTTTCCGTTGCCGCATTGTTCGCCATCCTCTGGCGAAAAGCCAGGCAACCAGGAACGATCCGCCGGCCACGAACAGGGTTCGCAGGGCGATCCAGGCCAGCATGCCCGGAGCCGAGGCGTGTTCACCGAATGGCATCTGGTCGTAGGTAAGACCGTAGTTGGCCACGAGGAACCAGAAGGCGAGGTTAAAGACAAAGGCCCCGGCCGTCAGGTGGTCGGGAGCCCGGTCGTGATCCGCCCGGTCGCCGCGCCGCCCCGGGATCAGATATCGACCGGTTTCCAGCGTCAGGGCTACCGCCGCGAAGACCGCAGCGCACCCTACGCCGTACAACAGACTCGATCCGAGAAACAGGACGACCGAGCTCCAGGCCGAGGGGAGCTGGTTGTGGAGGACGTGGAGGAAGGAGATCACTCCTCCGTAGAGGAGCGATCCGTGGACCAGTCCCGCGACGGAGCTCCGGCGCACCTGCTCGGCGAGGGGGGGGCGACTGTCGGTTCTCATGGCTACCGTTCCTTCGCCGAAAGCCCGTTCCTCGCGTGTCGCATCGCCAGCGGATCCTATCTGCGGAGATCCCGCCGCGCCAGTGGTCCCCGTGTCCTCGGAGCTCTCAGGGCGGCCCGGCCGCGTACCAAAGGGCCTTTCCCGGAGGCAGAGGGTCCAGAGTATCGGAGAGATAGTGGGGCTCGAGCTGTGGATTCCCGGAGAAGGCCTCCACGTGGAACGCCGATCTCTTTCCGAGGGGCCATTCAGTGATCGGCTGGTTCTCCCCGTCGAGGAGCGCCCAGTGGGCCACCCGGAGGGTTTCTCCTTCGTCGCTTCCGGCCAGGATCCGGTACTCGTACGCGACCAGGGCCTTGCGGTAGGGAGAGATCTGCTCCAGGGTGGGGAGAGCCGACTTCTGGATGAGCTCGACACGGACGTTCCGGCTCTCCACTTCGGGCCGACCGCCCAGAATGCGTCGGTACCGGAGAAACTCCTCCCGAGCCTCCGTCTCGGTCAGGGCCCGACCCCAGATTGCGATGCCTTCCAGGGTCCCTCGCCACCAACGGTCTCCTCCCCGATCGCCTCCGAGGACGAGGGGGGCACGACGCCAGGGCTCGAGGTTCCCCCGGACCTTTCGGGGGGGCTCCACTCGCTTTCCGTCGAGATGGACGATCAGATTCGAGGGCGAGTAGGAGAGCACCAGATGAAGGGGTTGCCCCTTCCGGAGGGTCCCCAGGAGGATCGGGGGCGCGTCCCTCTGCTGAGAGGTCTGCATCCGCAACACGAGTTCGGAGCCCTTCTGACCGAGGATCAGGTCGAGCCTCCGACCGGAGAGGGCCATGATCTGCCGGAGCTCCGACGTCCTCGACATCCGGGGCTCCAGGGTCAGCTCCACCGAGATCTCGTTCCTCGCCCTGGCCGATGCCACGATCCGATTCGAAGCCTCCTCCGGAGCCAGCCAGATCCCGCCGTCGGCGACCAGGGTGTAGGAATGGTCCAGATAGGCCCGCCCGACCGGCTCCAGCGGGAAGGCCCGTTCCGAGTCGATCCGGGGATCGAAGACCAGATTCGGCTGGTCGTCGGTCTGCCAGAGGAACACGAGATCTTCCCGCGTCGAGGGCCAGGTTGGCGGAGCGATCTCGATCCACTCTTCCGGGAGCCCGTTCGGTTCCTGGGCCCTATCGGTGAAGCCGTGGAGGAGAACTCGGCCTCCCCTCTGGAGCTCGCCGTCCAGCGTGGCCACCAGGCTCCTGCCGTCTTCGGCGATCTCCCAGGTCCGGAGGAGCCCCGGCGGATCGAGCTCCACCCGGGCTCCTTCGGTCGAGAGGACCGGCTCGGAAAAACTCAGGACCACCCGTCGTCCGCCCCCTCGGAGGTCGACGTCTTCGACGGTCGGAGGGGTCGAAGGGTCGGCGACGATCCGGCCGGCGAGGGTGCGATCCCCTTGCGGGTCCTCGGCCTCGATCCGGTAGACGCCCGGGTCCCGGAAGGTCTCGAGAACCCCCGATCCCCGACCGATCCGGCGTCCGTCCACCGTCCAGATCCAATCGTCTCCTCCCGGGGACTGGAAACGGAGGGTCAAGGGAACCTCTCCCCGGTGGCGACCCAGGGGAAGCGGATCCAGGAACGCGTCGGGGTATCGATCGGTGGAGGGATGCTCCGTCAGGCGGACGGGGCGGCCGGTAAGCTCCAGGGTCTCGGGGTCGGCCGGGGCCACATAGATGTCGTAGTCGGCCCGGAAGTGGTGGTGGTCGCCGTCGGAGGCGCCGTAGGTCAGGATTCGTCCGTCCCGGGAGGTCATGGCGAAGTAGAGGTACCGCCGTTCCGGGTCCAGCCGAGGATCGTTCTTGCCTAGGATGGTGGAGACCTCCCGGGTCTCGAGGTCGATCCGATTCAGTGGCCCCCCGGCGCCCGCCACCCAGAAGCCCCACCGCCCGTCGTAGGTGAAATAGGGTTCGCAACCACCGAGGCTCTGTCGTTCCAAGACTCTTCGTTTCTCCCGATCATACGGAGCGAAGATCGGCGCGGCGTTGGTGGCGATCCTCAGGGTCGGGTCGAGGAGCCAACCCATCTCCTCCCTTCGTTCCCGGACGAGGATCCGTCGGTGCTCGCCTCGGAGATCCCTCTCCACGGTCCGGCCCTCGGCGTCGATGTACACGAGCTCGTTGTTGCTTTTCCAGACCACCGCTCGGTTCCCCCAACCGTAGCTCCTGGCCAGAGGGACGAGCGTACGTTCTGTCCAGTCTTCGGTGGAGACGAGGCGAAGAGGACCGGGCTCCTCCTCTTCCGGGTACTGGTTCTTCCCCACCGGACGACTCAGGTAGGCGATCCAGCGACCGTCCGGCGAAACATGGGGGCAGCAGTGCTGCATGTCGGGCTCGTCGGGGGTGACCTGACGGAGTCCCGAGCCGTCGAGTCGTTTCGTGAAGATCCGCCAGTCACCGGTGCGGTTCGATTCCCACACCACGAAGCCGTCTCCCAGATGGGACTCGGGGAAGGCGGGTCTCCTCCCGGGCGCGATGGCCAGATCCACCTCTTGCCAGCTTCCGTGCGTGAGCTCCCGGGCCGAGAACTCCCACACGACGACCTCTTTTCTCGCCAACCGGTCCTGCCCCCTGTCCAGGAGGCTGGCCAGCCGCTGGCGGGCTCCCTCTGCTCCGCCGGCGTTGCGAGCGATCCGGTCCACGGCTCGCCCGGAGCGGAAGGAAAGCTGCTCTGCGAGGCCGGCGCCGGTGCCCCAGCCGAGATCCGCCGTCGAGAACACGTTGGTGTACGAATCTCCCAATAGGAGGATCTCGGCGTCGGGGTCCGAGCGCCAGAGGGCCCCGCGGGTGTCGAGAACCGGGTGGATGGTCGTCACCTGGTCCCGGAAGAGCTTCTGGTTCTCCGGAAGCCGGAGCATCTCCACCAGGTCTCCTCGATGAGCTACCCGGCTCGCCCGCCGTGTCCACCCCCCGGCGGGGGACTCCTCGAATGTGATTCGCTCTTCCAGAAAGGTCGCGAGGGCCTCCGCCACCCGTTCCATTCCGGCGGGAGTCCAGTGCGTGTCCCGCTCGAGGAACTGGGGCGTCCCGGTCTCAGTGGCCGCCGTGTGCAAAAGAGGGCTGGGATCGAAGACGGTGATCCCCGCTTCGTCCGCCCAGGCCAGGAATCGGTCCCACGAGGAGTTGTACAGCGGGGCTGTGGACGGGTCGACCCGGGGAGAGAATCGCCCGGGATGGATCGAAGCCTTGACGGGAATTGGGAGCAGGACCAGCTCGATCCCTCGCTCGGCCAGGTCCTTCCGGGTCTCGAGGATGGCGGGACGGGGGTCGGGCACCGTCCGGCTCTCCCAACTCTCTCCGGAACGTCTCCGTTCCTCGAGCACGTCGGTCCGGAGAAATCCGGGCCCCACGACATGCTCGATCGCCGGTCGGTAGAAGAGCCAGTCGTCGCTCCCCAGGAGGGTCTGTTCGTTGCCCACTCCGAGCCACGACGTCTGGAGCCATTGGACTCTGGGGAGCGCCACCTCGGCCACGACCGAAGCCTCTCCCAACGCGTCCTCGAGTCGGCTCATCTCTTTCAGGAGGGCACGGTTCGCGGCCAGGGGGCCCCGGTCTCTCAGCTCCCGCCAGACGGTTTCTCCCCGCTGCCGGAAGCGGCCGACCGAGGGGCCGAATCCCTGGTCGTCCACCATGGTCCCCAGCTCCACCACGGGGACGGTGACTACG
>JAWVZJ010000169.1:0-6157 GCA_033722255.1 Thermoanaerobaculia bacterium
CCCTGAAGGGGTCGGTCGGTGTTCTCGTGGAAATGGATGCCCCGGGACCGCCCTAGTAGTCACCCTAGTAGCCCGACATGCCCGTGGCGTGGCTGCGGGAATTCACCGCTTCTCGTAGCAGCTCCGTTCCGGCCCGCAGTCCTCCCGGGTGGCGACGGAGCCGTCGGGCCCGAGGCAGTTCTGGGTGTGGACGCACCAGCAGTAGCCGTCGTGGGGATTGGGCACCAGAGGGTCCGGCTCGGCCCCGACGAAGAGGCCCTTCCAGCGCAGGTGCTTGCAGACGTCGACGTCCTTCTTCCAGCTCATGACGGCACCTCCCGGCCGGCGGCCCGGTGGAGCGCCCGCTCCACCGCGACCCGGGCCAATTGAACCTTGTACTCGTTCATCGACAGCGGCTCGGCCTCGGCCACCGCCGCCTGGGCGGCGGCCCGGACCCGGTCCGGCGAGAGGGACCCACCGGCCAGGGCCTCCTCGGCGGCCCGGCTCCTCCAGGGGGTGGGGGCCACCTGCCCGAGGACGATCCGGCTCTCCCGGACCGTGGCTCCCGACCGTCTCAGCACCACGGAGGCGGTGGCCAGGGACCAGTCCAGGGACTCCCCCGGGCGGACCTCGTAGCTGGCCACCGTTCGGTCGGAGGCGTCCGGGATCTCCACCGCGGTGAGGATCTCTCCCGGCTCGAGGTGAAGCTCTCTCTCCCCCGGGTCCGGGCTGCGATAGAGCTCCGCCACGGGGGCGCGCCGGACTCCTTCCCGGCCGTGGATCTCCGCCTCGGCCCCCAGGGCCACCAGGAGGGGGACCACGGTGGAGGGGGTGACGAAGAGGGCTTCGCCGTCGGTGCCGAAGACGGCATGGAATCGATTGTCGCCCTCCCGGACCATGGAGCGCCCGTCCCGAACGGGAACCAGGCCGAAGCCCCGCCGGAAGTACCAACATCGGGGCCGCTGGAGGAGATTGCCCCCCAGGGTTCCCCGGTTCCGGATCTGAGGCCCTCCGACGGAGTCGAAGGAGGAGGCCAGGGCCGGAAGCCGGTCGACGAGGGCTTTCTCCCGGGCGAGATCCGCCAGACGGGCCAGGGCGCCGATCCGGAAGCCCTCGGGCCCGGCGGAGAAGTCCTCCAGGCCGGGGAGGCCCTTCAGGTCCACCAGCCGGGAGGCAGTGACGGCGTCGTCCTTCAGCAGGGCCAGCAGGTCGGTGCCTCCGGCCAGGGGGGTTCCCCCGTCCGCCAGGAGCTCGCTGGCCTGTTCCAGGGTCTCGGGTCTTGCGTACTCGAGGGGGCGCATCAGGACCTCCCTCCCCGGCCGGCCAGGGTGTCCAGGATTCTCCGGGGCGTCAGGGGCAGGTAGGGGACCCGGACGCCGATCGCGTTGGCCACGGCGTTCGAGATGGCGGCTCCGGGAGAGATGACCGGGGGCTCCCCGAGGCCGATGACGCCCCGTTCGTCGTAGCCCTCGCCGGTCATCATGTGGACCACCAGCTCGCCCACCTCTCCGTAGCCGGCGATCTTGTAGCTCTCGAAGTCGGTGTTGAGCATCCGTCCGGTCACCGGGTCCAGGATCTTCTCCTCGGACAAGGCGTAGGAGATCCCCATGATCAATCCGCCGTGGACCTGGCTGATCGCCGTCTTCTCGTCCACGACCAGGCCGCAGTCCTGGACGGCCACCATCTTCTCCACCCGGACGATCCCGGTCTCGGTGTCCACCCTGACCTCGGCCATCTGGACCCCCCCGACGCCGCTGTCGGTGAGCTGCCCGGGTCCGGGGTTGGACCCGGAGGCGGACAGGGGGATGTTGGTCACCGGATGGCCGGCCAGGAAGCCGATCGCCTCCTCCCAGGTGATGGAGCGGTCCGGCTCGGCCCGGACCCGGACCGTGCCCTCGGCCAGCTCGAGCTCCTCCGGCTCCGCCTCCAGGTGCGGGGCCACCTCCTGGAAGAGCTGCTCCCGGACGTTGACCGCGGCCCGGCGGGTGGAGGAGGAGACCCCGCCCACGGTGGTGGAGCCGCCGGACCCCCCGGAGGCCGGGTAGACCGAATCCCCGATGGAGACCCGGACCTTCGACAGGGGGAGTCCCAGGGTCTCCGCCAGGGCGATGGCGATCACGGTCCGGGTCCCGGTGCCGATGTCCTGGCTGGCGAGCCGGGCCTCCGCCACCCCGTCGGGATGGATCGTGACCTGGCAGTTGGACCGGTGGCCTCGGCCTCCCCAGGTGTGGACCCCGAGGCCGAGCCCTCTCTTGATCGGCCCCTTCCCCCCCTCTCCCCGGGGCGTCCACCTCTTCTTCCAGCCCATCAGCTCCTCGGCGATGGGCAGCTCGTCCCGGTAGATCGGCTCCAGGCGACCCGTGAGATCTAGATTGTCCCAGAGGAGATCGTAGGGGTCCACGTCCATCTCCGCCGCCAGGTCCTCCAGGGCCGACAGCGTGATGAAGCAGCCCTGGGGGTGGTTCGGGGCCCTCCAGGCCCGGGCGCTGGCCACGTTGGTGACCACGGAGAGGTGGTCGATCCGGCGGTTGGGGACCTCGAACACGTAGGGCAGGGGCGGGGCGCCCCGGGAGCCGGCCAGACCCCCGGAGCCCCAGGAGGAGGAGCGCCAGGCCACGAGCTTTCCGTCTCCATCGGCGGCCACCTCCACCTCGGCGTAGCTCGAAGGGCGGTCCCCGGCCACGGTGAGCTCTGGCTCCCGCTCCAGCATCAGCTTCACCGGCCGGTTCGTCTCCCGGGCCAGCCGGGCGCACTCGATCCCCCAGCGGTCGGCGGAGAACTTGCTCCCGAAGCCTCCTCCGATGTGCTGGCTGATCACCCGGACATTCGACGCCGGGATCTCCAGGGCGTCGGCGTACTGGTTCGGCATGGAGCTCACCACCTGCGTGGAGGCCCAGACCGTGAGGCGGTCCCCGTTCCACTCGCAGACCTGTCCGTGGGCCTCGAGACAGTTGTGGCTCACCGAGGGAAGACCGTAGTACCCCCGGTGGCGGTGAACGGCCGCCTCGAAGGCGGCGTCGGGATCGCCTTCCGTTCGGGAGCCGGCGGGAGAGGACTCGAAGGCCTCGTCCTTGTTCTCCCCGTCCACGAAGTGGGGGAGGACCTCGTACTCGATCTCCACGGCCCGGACGGCGTCCCGGGCCAGCTCCTCGGTGTCGGCGGCCACGGAGACCACCTCGTCCAGGGCCCACCGGATCTCGGAGCCCTCGTCCTGGATCACCCGGACGGCCCGGACTCCGGGCATCTCCCGTGCTGCGGAGACGTCGAGGCGGGTGATCCGGGCGTGGGCGTGGGGGCACCGGAGGATCTTTCCGTGGAGCATCCCCGGGCGCCGGACGTCGAAGCTGTACTCGGCGGCGCCGGTGACCTTCACCGGGCCGTCCAGACGGGAGATCCGGTCTCCCAGGATGGAGCGTTTCTCCTCGGGGGGCCAGGTGTACTCAACCATGGTCGGTCTCCTTTCCGGGACCCGCCGGGCCCGTCAGGGCGGTGCGGATCCCGCCGTAGGTCCCGCAGCGACAGAAGTTGCCCGCCAGGGCCTCCGAGATCCGCTCCGGCGAGGGCTTCGGATCCCGGTCCAGGAGGGCCTTGGTGGCCACCACGAAGCCCGGGGTGCAGAAGCCGCACTGCTGGGCGTCGGCCTCCACGAAGGCGGTCTGGAGGGGATGGAGGCTCTCCGGGTCGCCGATCGCCTCCACCGTCTCGATCGTCGCGTCCCCGACCTCCAGGGCCAGGACGGAGCAGGCGTAGGCCGGCTCTCCGTCCAGGAGGACCGTGCAGGCGCCGCAGGTTCCCTGGTCGCACACCTTCTTGGAACCGGTGAGGCCGATCCGGTCCCGGAGTGCGTCCAGGAGGGTCACCCGGGGCTCCAGGCGGAGACGGTAGGTCTCGCCGTTGACCCGCAGCGCCACCGGGACGGGGCCCGGACCCAGGACCTCGACGCCCGCCACCCGCTTCGGTTTCGACTCTTGCTGGTTCCCCGCCAGGGGGTGGGCGAGGAAGCTCCCGGCCACTCCGGCCACGGCTCCCGAGCGGAGGAAATCCCGGCGCGTCCAGCCCCGGGGCGGATCCCGATCGTCACGGCTCATCTTCCGTCCTCTCCCGTTCGGTGGATCTGATGTCCCGAATCATAGCGTACGAAGCTCCTCTCCCGGAGTTCCGTCGGTCCGGATACGACGTCAGGCTTCGGAACAGGTTCTACAATCACCGGAACCGCCATGGCCCACGACGAAGAGCAGGACGCCAGGAACCGGCCCGCAGAGGCCGAGCGCCCCCGGGATCCCGGGCAGGAGACCCGGCCGATCGATCCCCGGGGAGTCCTCGGGTCGATCTCGGATCGCCAGGAGATGAGGTACGCGGTTCGGGAAGAGGACGGGATGCGAGTCCTCACCTGCCGGGACGCCCCGGAGGTGAGGGTCGTCGTCGAGCGGGGAGCCACCGTCTCCGAGGCCACGGCGAAGCGAGCCAGAGAGCGGACGATCTTCCTGGACGGAGCGGCCCAGGGACCGCCGTTCCTGGACAAGGAGCGTCGGGTCTTCAATCTCGACCACCACGAGGGATGCGTCCGTTCCTTCACCGTCGCCACCTGCGAGCAGGCCCTGGTCCTGGTGCTCCGGGGTCTGGAGCTGGCGGGAGAGCGGTGGACCGTCCGGGCCGGGAACCCCGATCTGGACACCGTGCTCGCCATCTGGGTACTCCTGAACGCCATGCATCTCTCGGAGCCGGGTTCGTCTCGCCGGGCTCGGATCATCCCCCTGGTCCGGCTGGAGAGCGTCATCGACGCCCACGGACTCGATCTGCAGGAGCTCACCGGCTTTTCCCGGGAGACTCTCGAGCGAACCGGGAGAACGCTGGAATCCCTCCGGGAACGGGAGATCGCCCTGGAGGAGTCCGAGGAGTGGGGCAACACCGACCTGCCGGAGCGCACGGCCGAGCTTCTCCACGCCGTCGACCTCCTCGTCTATCCGCCGGACTTCTTCGAGCCCCTGGACGAGGTGGAGATCCTCGACCGATTCTCCCTGGGACCGGATCGCCTCGGCATCGTCTGTCGGTCCTCCCGGGGGATCTACGAGGTGGAGGCCTCGCTGCGGAAGCTCTACGAGCGGCGCCTCGGGATGATCGCCCTCCGCTCCGGGGAGCAGACCTACACCCTCCGCCAGGTGGACACCTTTCTCTCCGACGACCTGACCGCCGTCTACGACGAGCTCAATGCCCTGGATCCCGCCGTGGCCCAGGGGGGAACCGAGAACCGCTGGGGTGGATCGGCCGAGATCGGCGGCTCCCCGCGTCGGACGGGCACGCGGCTCACCCACGAGGAAATCGCCACCGCCTGCCGGAGAGCCTACCGCCGACCCGGCCGCTGGGAACGAGTGGCCCGGGTGGCGGGAGCGGTGGGACTATCTGCGGGCCTCTTCGGCTTCGGGTGGGCGCTGCAGCACACCCTTCGCCGATTCGCGAGCCCTCCGTCCGGCTGGATCCCGGTGATTCCGGTGGTCGGGGTTTTGGTGGCCATCCTCCTCCTTCTGTTCCTCCTCGCCCGACACCTGCCCCGGCTCTACGGCCTCCGGCGACCCTCGGGCCGGGAGTGGCTCTGGTCGTCGCCCGTGGCCCTCCTGGCCGCCGTCGGCGGCGGGCTGTGGGTGCCGTCCGGGATCTCCGGCCCCGGTCTGTCTCCTCCCGATCTCCTCCTCCTTCTCCTCCTTCCCGTGATCTCGGAGCTCCTCCTCCGGGGTCTCGCCCACGGGATCGTGGCCCAGAGCTTCCGGGTCTCTCACGGCGGGCGCTCCTGGATGATCTCGGTCCCCACGGTCACCACCGCGCTCCTGTCGACGGTCCTCGGGCTGTTCCTGTTTTTCCTCGTCGGCGAGGGCGTTCCCCCGGCCCCGGATCTGGAGATCCGGGCCGGCGCCCTCTTCCTCTTCGGCCTCGCCGCCGGAGCCGCCCGGGAGCGGTCCGGGAGTCTCTTCGCTCCCCTGAGCCTTCACCTGGCCGGGAGCCTGGCCATCGGATTCGGCCTGCTCCCGGTTCTCGTGGCCTGATCCTGGTGTCCTGATCAGAGCCCGACGATCCGGGCTGCCCGCAGGCGGGACGGCTCGCCGAAGGGCTCCTCGATCCAGACCAGCCAGAGGGAGTCGTCGTGTCGGGCCAGGGAGGGGACGCCGGCGGAGCGACCGGTGGA
>JAWVZJ010000170.1:0-6116 GCA_033722255.1 Thermoanaerobaculia bacterium
ATCACCGCCCTCCGGTCCAAGGCCCGTCCCCTGACCCGACTATCATCCACCGGTGGAGAGCTTCGACCTCCAGCGCTATCTGGCTCGAATCGAGCGGCGGAACGTCTCGCGGGTCACCGAGAATGCCCTCCGCGCTCTCCACGCGGGCCACCTCTCGGCCATCCCCTTCGAAAATCTCGACGTACGTCTGGGGCGACGAATCTCCCTCGACCTCGGAGATCTCCAGGACAAAATGGTCCGTCGTCGCCGGGGAGGGTACTGCTTCGAGCAGAACACCCTGTTCCTGGCCGCCCTCGCCGCCGTGGGCTTTCGGGTCGAGGGGCTCGAGGCTCGGGTCCGACCTCCCGGCGCCACCGCTCCCCTTCCCCGGACCCACATGGTCCTCAGCGTGGAGGCAGAGGAGCGAGCGTGGCTGGCCGACGTCGGCTTCGGCGGCGACGGCCCGCTGTTTCCGATCCCGATGGACGGTGAGACGTCCCATCAGTCCCTGGCCCGCTTCGAAGTCGCCCGGGAGGAGAGCGGAGTCCGTGTTCTGCGGACCGACCTCGGCGGCCCCTGGCGCGAGCTCTACTCCTTCACCCTCGAGCCCGCCTATCCGGTGGACTTCGAGATGGCCAACCACTACACCTCCACCCATCCCGAGTCTCCCTTCGTGAACAGGCTCACGGTCCAGTCGACGACCGCCGGGAGACGGCTGGCCCTCCGGGGACGCATTTTGACGGAGTACCGGCCGGATGGTGAGGAGACCCGGGAGCTGAGCGACGAAGAGGTGGTCCGGCTCCTCCGGGACGAGCTCACTCTGGAGATCGGCCGCGAAGAGGTCTTGCGGGCCCTGGTTTCACCTCCGACCGAGCCTGGAGACCCGAGAGGCGTCAGTCCTTCTTGACCCAGACCTGGCCGTTGGTGCTCCGGACCCGGATCTGTCCTCCCCCACCGTTGACGACGCCGATCAGCTTCGACCGGGTCCGGTGACCCTCCGCCAGGTCGAAGCTCGTTCCGACGCAGCCGTTCACGGTCCGGGCGTCGATGGAGGCCTGGAGATCCTCCGGGGCCACCACCCGGACGTCGCCGTTGACGGCGGTGAGGTCCACCCGGGCGGACTCGGGCATCGAGGCTAGATCCAGGAGGATGCCCCCGTTGAGAGCGTTGGCCTCCGTCCGGGAGGAGCCGACCCCGCGGATCACGATCTCTCCGTTCGTGGACTCCAGGACCGCGGAACGGCCGGAGAATCGGACCGCCAGGTCCCCGTTGTCGCTCTTGACCCGGAGATCGAACGGACCGGAGGGCAACGAGAGTTTCAAGTCTGTGGCGACCTGGCCGTCTCTCCCGATCCAATCCAACCAGCCCCCGCTTCGAGGCGGAGGCACACGGATCTCGAGGCCCTTCGACGTCTCGTGGACCCGGAGCTCGAGATCCCGGAGGAGGCGCCGGGCCCGCTCCCGGGACTCGGCCCGGGCCGTCCTGTCGGCCACGACGACGACCTCCGAGCCCTGGTGCACGTCCACCGTCACGTCACCGTCGGGATTGACGACCACGATCTCGCCCCCGGGGGTCGGGAGGCGATAGGTCCGTTCCCAGCGGTCGGAGACGGTCTCGGCCGCGAGGGGAGCTGCTCCCACCCCCACCAGACCGGGAAGCACGAGGAGCATGACAACGGAGCTTCGGATCGAAACACTCATGGCCAGGAAGAGGTACGAAAACAGCCCGGGGAGGGTTTCATCTCGGCGGATTGCATCGCAGCGGACTGAGCGAAGACCTCGGGGCCCGGGATCGGGCTCGCCTCAGTTCAGCCACCGGTCCTGATCGTCGTCTCCGACGACGGTGAATCCCCGCTTCTCCCGGAGGCGCTTCATCTTCCGGCGGAGCCACCAGCTCTGCAGCCGCAGCCATCCTTCCCGCCGGAGACGCCGGAGGCCGCCGGGGGTCAGGAAGGAGTAGGTCAGCCCCACGGCGGCACAGATCCCCAGGAACCCGGCAAAGTCCTTGGTCCCCAGGAATCCCAGGAATGCCAGCACGATCGTCAGGAGCACGAACCACATGGCCCGGATGGGGACAATGAACATGAAGAGCACCGTCCCCTCCCGGTTCAGGGAGGCCCAGGCGGTGATGATCACGGCCCAGAGCATCCACTGGCCCTGCATGATCCCCAGGGGCTGGGAGCCGATGGGACCGCCGACGATGAGCCTCGCCCCGGCGTCCACCAGGAGGGCCAGGAGGGCGGCGGGGATGCAGGTCCAGGCCATCAGCTTCCAGAAGGAGGTCCGACCGAGCTGGTAAAAGACGTCCCGCATGAAGAAGAAGAGGAACACCAGCCCCAGGACGAACCAGACGCTGGGCCCTCCGTGGCCCACGAAGGGGTAGGTCGCCACCTGCCAGACGAAGCCATATCTCCAGGCGTAGGGGGTGAGGCTCAGCAGCGACGGCACGATCGCCGTCAGAGCGAAGAACTGGAGGGTGAAGGTCACGAAGACGGTGGCCAGGATGGCGATCACGTCCGGAGGCGCACCTCCCCGCTGGGTGATCCCGCCGAAGGGGCCTCCTCCCCTTCCGCCCCCGAACTGTCTTGCGTGCGTCATTCTCTCTACTTCTGCTCTTCTGCTCCGAATTCCTCTTCCGAGCTCAGGATCCGGACGCGACGTCCGGACGCCGCGATTCTAACCGGGACCTCCCGGGATCGCGTCCCGGGATGGCGCGGGACCGAGGCGTCGATCCCGACCCTCGATCGGCTCGGTCACGGTACCGACCAACGTCTCTCGACACCGGCGGACGATCCGCGGTGCCGACGATCTCCCGGTTGCGAGGGCACGACGGGACGAGCCGGAGTGTCCTGGTCGGCTTGCGTTCTTTGCCTCAGTGCGGAAGCTCGCCGCCGATCTCGTCGCTGCCGCGGGGAATCGACGGGCGACTCGACGACACCTCGCCGGGCCGGAGCGCCAGCTCCAGGACCTCGGAGAGCTCCTCCACCAGGGAGATCTCCAGGGACTCCCGAACATCGTCCGGGAGATCGTCGAGCGCTGCCTCGTTCTCCTTTGGCAGGACGACCCGGTGGATCCCCGCCCGGGAAGCCCCGAGAACCTTCTCCTTGACGCCTCCGATGGGGAGGACCCGGCCGGTGAGCGTCAGCTCTCCCGTCATGGCCAAGTCGTGATCTATGGGTCGCTCGGAAAGCGACGAGATCAGAGCCGTGGCCATGGTGATGCCCGCCGACGGACCGTCCTTGGGCACGGCACCGGCGGGGACGTGGATGTGGACGTCGAGCTCGAACTGCTCGGGATCGATGCCCAGGCTGTCGGCGTGGGAGCGGGCGTAGGTCCAGGCCGCGGTAGCGGACTCCTTCATCACATCGCCGAGCTGGCCGGTCAGGGTCAGCTTGCCCTTGCCGCTCATGGTCGCGGCCTCGACGAACATGATGTCGCCGCCGGCCGGGGTGTAGTACATCCCCGTGGCCACACCCACCTGGTCCTCCCGAGCCGCACTCTCGGGGCGGATCTTCGGACGACCGAGGAGCTCCTCCACCGCCTCCGGATCCACGGTGAGCCGCTCGGTCTCCCCGGAGGCGATCTTCCGGGCCACCTTCCGGCACAGCTTCCCCAGGGCCCGCTCGAGCTGCCGCACTCCGGCCTCCCGGGTATGGCGGCTGATCACCTCGCCCAGGCCGTCGTCGGTGAGGTCGAGCTCCTTCGGGCGGAGGGCGTTCTCCCGCTCCTGTCGGGGCAGGAGGTAACGACGGGCGATCTCCCTTTTCTCACGCTCGGTGTAGCCGCTGAAATCCACCCGCTCCATCCGGTCCAGCAGGGGGCTGGGGATGCTCTGCAGGAAGTTGGCGGTGGCGATGAACATCACCTCGGAGAGATCGAAGGGGACCCCCAGGTAGTGGTCGACGAAGGTGTCGTTCTGGGCCGGATCCAGGACCTCGAGGAGGGCGGCGGCGGGATCTCCCTGGAAGGAGGCCCCGACCTTGTCCACCTCGTCCAGGAGAAACACGGGGTTCTTGGTGCCGGCCTGCTTCATTCCCTTCAAGATCCGACCCGGCATGGCCCCGACGTAGGTCCGCCGATGACCCCGGATGTCGGCCTCGTCCCGGACGCCGCCGAGGGAGATCCGCACGTATTCCCGGTCCATGGCCCGGGCGATCGACTTGGCCACGGAGGTCTTGCCCACCCCGGGGGGGCCGACGAAAAGGAGGATCGAGCCCTTGGCCCGGTCGTCCTCGTTGCCCGCCGGGGTCGGCGTCGACTCGTCCGAAGAAGGGGTCTCGGAAGGCTCGTCGGCATCACCGGTCTCCTCGGCGATCTCCGCCGCGATCCTGTCCACGGCCTCGTCGACGACCATCTCCCCTTCGGACTCCCCGGCTCCCGCTGAGTCTTCCTTCCGGCGCTCCCGAAGCTGTCGGACGGCCAGGAACTCCAGGACCCGGTCCTTCACGTCCTGGAGCCCGTAGTGATCCTCGTCCAGGATCCGTTCGGCGGCCTCCAGGTCCAGATGGTCCCGACTCCGCTCGTTCCAGGGCAACTCCTCCACCGTCTCCAGATAGGTGCGGATCACCTGGTGCTCCATGGACTCCCGGTTGCTCCGGCCCAGGCGGCCCAGCTCCCGGTCGACCTCCTTCCGGGCTTCCTCGGGAAGGTCCAGGGCTTCGAGGCGCTCCCGGAGCTCCTCGATCTCGTCACCCCCCTCACCGTCTGCGAGCTCGGCCTGGATGGCCGTGAGCTGCTCCCGGAGGACCATCTCCCGCTGCCGGTCGCCCAACTCCCGCTGGACCTGGTCCTTGATGTCCTGCTGGGCCTCCACGACGTTGATCTGGCGCTCGACGTGGAGGAGGATCATCCGCAGGCGTTCCTCGACGGCGAAGGTCTCCAGGAGCATCTGCTTCTCGTGCGTGGGGAGATCGAGGTAGGTCGCCACCAGGTCGGTGAGCGTGGAGGGTTCCTCCACGTTCTGGAGGAATCCCTTCACCACCTCGTCCGGGATGCCGATCTCCCGGCCGAGATCGGTGGCCCGGGATCGGAGCTCCCGCTGGAGTCCCAGGAAGGCCGGATCCTCGGTGTCGGTGGGAAGGATCTCCTCCACAGGGCGAACGACGGCATCGAGGCGTCCCTCCTTCTCCTGGAACCGCACCCCGACTCCCCGGAACTTCCCGTCCAGGAGGAGCTGGACGGCGTTCCCCGAGGTCTTCTGGATCTGGTCGATGTGGGCCACGGTACCGGTGCTGTACAGTAGTTCCGGAGTGACCTCGGTCCGGTTCTCCCGCTGGGCCACCACGAAGACCAGACGGTCCGGATCGGCGACCGCGGCCTGGACGGCCTTCAGGGTCCCGGGCCGCCCGGCCCCGATGGGGGTGGCCACTCCGGGAAAGAGCACGCTGTCCCGGAGGGGGAGAACGGGGAAGGTGTGGGTGTCCTGTTCGCTCATAGAAGAAAAGCCCTTCGTCGTAGGAGTGTTGAAGGCGGATTCGACGACCCGCCTCGGCTAAGATATACGAAAAACACACTCAGGTTTATTCCCATGCGAGCCAAGATCTGGACCATCATTCCCCTGCTCATCCTCCTGGCCCCCGTCGCAAGCCCCCCGGCGACGGCCGAATCCCGCACCCGGGCGGTGGAGATCGCCGAGCGCACCATGGCCGCCATGGGCGGCCGCTCCGCCTACGAGGCGACGCGGCTCTTGCGCTTCGACTTCGTCGTCCGTCAGGGGGAGACGGAGCGTCCCGCCTACGAGCACTGGTGGGACCGCTGGACCGACGAGTACCGCCTGGAGGGACGGACCGGAGAGGGTGAGCCGTTCCGGGTGCTCTTCGACATCGACACCCGGGAGGGGGACGCCTGGATCGGAGAGCGGAAACTGGAGGGGGACGAGCTGGACGGGATGCTGGAACGGGCTCACCACCGGTTCATCAACGACAGCTACTGGCTCCTGATGCCCTGGAAATGGCTCGATCCCGGCGTCCACCTGGCCTACGAGGGGGAACGGACGATCGACGGCGAGGTCTTCGACGTGGTGAAGCTCACCTTCGAGGACGACGTGGGGATCACCTCCGGCGACCGCTACTGGGGATTCGTCTCCCGGGAGACGGGGCTCATGGAGCGCTGGGAGTTCGTGCTCCAGCAGGAGGACGG
>JAWVZJ010000171.1:0-6109 GCA_033722255.1 Thermoanaerobaculia bacterium
CCGGAACTCGGACCCTGCGGTCCTCCGCGATCGAGAGATCGACCAGAGAAGGACTACCCGCTCAGGGCCTATTTTCAGAGTAGCCACGCATGCCCGTCGCGTTGCTTCGGGCACTCATGTGGATGAAAACGGAGAGCTGACCAATCGATCACCCTGGGCCGGTCCTCCGTCGAAAACTCGACCAGAAAAGTACTCCCTGGCGGGACCATTTTCAGAGTAGCCACGCATGCCCGTGGCGTGGTTTCGGGCATTCCTGAGGATGGAGATTTGACGCTGACCAGTTGATGATTCTGGACCGAGCCTTGCGAACCTCCATCCTCGACCACGACGTGTCCATCTTCAGAATAGGATCCGGGGGATCTAGTCCGGGCGGCCCGGTGTTTGGCAGCGCCCTTGCTTCTCATAGACTGTCGGAGCGGAGAGTGGGCTCCCCCCGGCTCGGTCGACCATGAACGAAGAGGGCGGGCCATGAATTGGAATCCCTCGGGAGGAGAGGACGAGATGGCGAACAACGAAACCGAGATCCGCCTGCAGGTCGCCGCCGCCAAGCCGGACGATGTGGGCAAAGGGATCGCCAGGGTCGGCAAGGACGTGTTGCGAAAGCTCGAGATCTCGGAGGGCAGCGTGGTGGAGCTGGTCGGGGGGCGGACGACCGGCGCCCTCGCCGTGGAGCCCTACAAGGAAGACGAAGGTCTCGATCTGATCCGTCTGGACGGGCTCCAGAGGGCCAACGCCGACGTCAGCATCTCGGACTCGGTAGAGGTTCGAAAGGCGGATCCGGAAGCCGCCCGGAAGGTGACCCTGGCCCCGGCCCAGAAGAACGTCCGCCTCCAGGGTCCCGGCGAGGCGCTGCGACGGACCCTCTACGGGAGGCCCGTCACCTCCGGCGACGTGGTCTCCACCTCCGTGGTCCGGAAGCCCAAGGGACCGGTCCGGCAGATGCCGGCGTTCGCCCTCCAGGAGATCCGCCTGCGGGTGGTCTCCGCCACACCCCGGGGCATCGTCCAGGTCACCGACACCACCGAGATCGAGCTCCTCCCCGAGCACGTGGAGACCTCCGAGGCCCGCCGGATCGAGGTCACCTACGACGACGTAGGCGGTCTCGGAGACACGATCACCAATGTCCGGGAGATGGTGGAGCTTCCCCTGAAACACCCCGAGCTCTTCCAGCGTCTCGGGATCGATCCCCCCAAGGGAGTCCTCCTCCACGGACCTCCCGGCACCGGGAAGACGCTTCTGGCCCAGGCCGTGGCCAACGAGGCGGACTGCTCCTTCCTCCATATCGACGGGCCGGAGATCATGGGTCGGTTCTACGGCGAATCGGAGCAGAAGCTCCGGGAGATCTTCGAGGAGGCCCGACAGCAGGCGCCTTCTATTCTCTTCATGGACGAGCTCGACTCCATCGCCCCGAAGCGGTCCGAGACCCGGGGGGAGGTGGAGCGACGGGTCGTGGCCCAGCTCCTGACCTCCATGGACGGTCTCGAGCCGCGACAGAACGTGGTGGTGATGGGGGCCACGAATCGGCTCGACGCCATCGACGAAGCGCTGAGACGGCCCGGACGTTTCGACCGGGAGATCGTGATCGGGGTGCCGGACCAGGAGGGTCGGAAGGAGATCCTCTCCATCCACACCCGGGGGATGCCCCTGGAGGAGGAGATCGAGCTCGAGGATCTGGCCCGGATCACCTACGGCTTCGTCGGCGCCGACCTGGCGTCCTTGACCCGAGAGGCGGCCATCGACGCGCTTCGTCGCTACCTTCCGAAGATCGACCTCGAGGCCCCGGAGATCCCCACCGAGGTCCTCGAGGATCTCCGGGTGACCCGGGAGGATTTCGATCAGGCCCTGAAGCGGGTCCAGCCCTCGGCCGTCCGGGAGATCATGATCCAGGTCCCGGAAGTCCACTGGGAGGACATCGGGGGTCTGGAGAATGCACAGCGGCTCCTCCGCGAAGGGGTGGAGCTTCCCCTCCGGCACCCGGACGTCTTCCGTCGCCTGGGCATCCGTCCCGCGAAGGGTTTCCTCCTCTTCGGCCCTCCCGGCACCGGCAAGACCCTCCTGGCCAAGGCCGTGGCCCGGGAGGCGGAGGCGAACTTCATCGCCACCAAATCCTCGGACCTCCTCTCGAAATGGTACGGAGAGTCGGAGCAGCAGGTCTCCCGCCTCTTCGCCAGGGCCCGACAGGTGGCCCCGACGGTGATCTTCCTGGACGAGATCGACTCCCTGGCTCCCCAGCGGGGAGCCGGCGGATCGACCGACATCGCGGCCACGGAGCGGGTGGTCAACACGATCCTCTCGGAGCTCGACGGCCTGGAGGAGCTCCAGGGTGTCGTGGTCATCGGCGCCACGAACCTGCCGACCCGCCTCGACAAGGCGCTCCTGAGGCCGGGGCGGTTCGACGAGCTGATCTACGTCTCGGTCCCGGAACGGGACGCCCGTCTCAAGATCCTCCGGATCCACGCCCGGGGAGTTCCCCTGGCCGACGACGTGGACCTGGAGGAGCTCGCGGATCGGACGCGGGGGTACACCGGTGCGGATCTGGAAGACCTCGTCCGGAGGGCCGGCTTGCAGGCCCTGCGGGCCGATCTCGACACCTCGGTCGTCCCCATGGCCTATTTCGAGGCGGCGCTGAAGGAGACCCGGGCCTCGGTGACTCCCCAGATGGAGGAGGAGTATCGTCAGATCGCCGACACCCTGAAGCAGGAGAGTCCTCGGGGGCCCGGGAGGATCGGGTTCTCCCCCGAGCCCGAGACAGTCAACGTCGAGCCGTAATCGGCACCAGGAGGATCGCGAACGCGAGACCGGCCACGGCCCCCGCCAGTGCCTCGGGAAGAGACGAGATGGTGAGGACGACCTCGTGGCGACCCTCCGGAACCCGTACCCCCAGGAGAACCGAATCGACGGGAAAGACGGGGAGCTTCCCCCCCGATGCCCCGAGCCGGGCCTGCCACAGGGGTAGGTAGGCCCGCTGCACCACCAGGACGCCCCCACAGCTCTCCACGTCCACCCGGATCCGGTCCGGCGACCACGGTTCCCTTCGAATCGCTCCCCCGGCACAGTGGTCTCGGGACCACCGGGCCGGAACGTGGCTCCGGGAATCGGCGGGATGCAGCGGAGGGAGTCCCGACACGACCCGCCGGGGCCAGCGGACCTCCGGAGCAGAGTTTGCCAACCGTCCGGTCCAGGCCCGGAGCCCGTGGCCGGAGACCCTTCGGACCAGGTCGAGGCCGTCCGGAACGACATCCCCGTACCCGACCACGAGGTCGATCCCCAACCGCCGGCCCCAGGCGAGCCTCGCGTCCCAGGACGAACGGGCCAGGGCAGCGGAGAGCGCCTGGAGGGGCGGCGTCCCCATCCCGTCTACGTCCGGGGCCAGCGGATACCGGTGGCCCCGGAGGACCCCCATCCCGGCGTACCCCAGCTTCGAGAGGAGGATCCGGGACTCCGCCACCGGAATCGGCTCCACCCGGGGCGGCTCCTCCCACACCGGTTGCGTGTCTCCCGTGAGGAGGACGTCCCGGGTCTCTCCGGTCGCCGGGGGAGGCGCGGCCTCCTCGAGCCCGTCGACGGACACCGTCGAGACGAGGAGGAGGAGCGGGGCCAGGGAAGCGAGCTGGAGGACCGAGACCGGCCCCGCCCTCCCCCGTCTCCGAGTCAGCAAGCCGTAGAGCACCAACGCCGAGCCGGCGACCAGGAGGCTCACCGTCGTCCACAGGAGGAAACCCTCCACGCTTTTCCGGCCCACTGCCCCGTCGACCGCCATCCGCTCCACCCTCCGCCGAAGGGGTCCGGACCAGAGAGCGAGCCCGATCCCGGCCGACGTCGACACTCCCCCGATCCCGACCCAGAACACCGCGGCCGGATCCGCTCGCTCCCGCAGGGCGTCCACGCCCCGGCCCACGAGGAGGGGGAGACCGAGGGCGACCCAGAAGAGGAACTTCTCCGAGTACCGGACCATCCCTCCGAACAGAGCGGGCATGAGCCCCGGGACGGCGCCCCCGGCCATCGCCAGGAGCAGGCCCCCGAGGACGAGACTCCCCACGGTCCGGGCGCATCCCCGGGCCCGGCGACCCACCAGGGCCAGGGGCAGAGCCAATACGCCGGCGTAGAGGGTGAAGATCAGGGGAGTGTCCGGGAGCCAGCTGCCGGTCCACATCCCCCCGGCGACCCACGGTCTCCCCAGGGGATAGGGGATGATCAGCTCCAGGAGTCGGACCGGATGCAGGGCGTAGAACCACCGTTCCCCACCGGCCACTCCCAGGACGCTCCGGCGAACGAAGGGAAGGATCCGGACGGTGGCCACAACCTGGGGCAGGGCCACCAGGAGCCCCGCCGCGCCACAGAGGACGGCACCTCCGGTACCCCGTCGCCATCCGTGGAGGTCGACGGCCAGGACCAACAGGAAGAACCACCCGAGAAGAGCCGTATCCGGCGCTCCCCCGAGGAGGCTGAGACCCACGGCGATCCCGGACACCGCCAGACCCCTCCGGTCGTTCTTCACCACCCCCCAGATCGCCAGGGGCCACCAGGCGGTCACGGCCACCAGGTTGTACGAGGACAGGGTGCTGACACCCCAGCCAGCGAGGGCGTAGCTCGAGGCGGCGATCAGCGACGCCAGCTCCGATCGACCGAGCTCCCGGCTCAGCCCCCGGAAGGTGAAGAACGCCAGAAGCCAATGGACGGCGTAGTGGAGGTTGAAGGCGCTCCAGAACGGCAAGAGGAGATAGAGCCCGTTCCCGGGATAGAAGGGCAGCGCGTTCGGATCGCCCCGAAAGGGCCGACCCATCCCCCAGGTGGGATTCGTGGCCGGGACGAGCCCCTCCGACAACGCCTCCGCCCCGAAGGCCTTCCAGGGCAGGTGCATCATGAAGACGTCTCGGAGATGCAGGGTCCGTTCTCCCCAGGCCAGGGGCAGGATCCAGAGGATCCAGGCTCCGACGAGGATTCCGGTCAGGAGCCCGATCCGGTTCCGGACCGACCACGCGAAGAGGCTCTTCGCCCCCGAGTCCTCCGGCACCGGAGCCGGGCCCTTCATGGACTCTCTCCCTTCGCCCCGGCTTCTTCGGCCTCGGTCGGACCCCCTCCCGAGGAGACTCGCGCGAAGCGGCCGCCGGACCGGTGAGGGCCGGGCCTCGTCACGGAGTCGGAGAGGAAGGAGAACGGGTCACCCGTCCCAGTGTAACTGCCCAGTGCAACCCTCTTCCGTGAAGGTCGTGGCGTCCGGGCCGGACGATCCGGACTCGCGGCGCGATACCATCGAAGAGGATGCGCACCCGCGGGCCCATCGATCCGGAGCGCCTGGAGGAGTATCTCCGTTCATCCCGGGATCCGGCGGCGAATCTCGAATCCCTGGAACCCCTGGGGGGAACCGACCAGGACGTCAAGGCTTACGGCTACGGCCAGCCGATGCTGGTGCGGTACACGGTCGGAGACCGCGTCCGCGAGATCGTCGTCCGGACCGCGGCCCCGGACCCCTTCGGACACGACCGGCGGGCCGATCGCGTCGGGGCGCTGGTGCTGGATTACGACACCTTCGGGACCATGCCCCGCCACATCGAGGCCCTGGACGTGGGTGTGCTGGACGCGGAAGGGAGCCTCGTGTCCCTCCCCCCCGGGGAGCCCTTCCTGATCACCGACTACGTCGAGGGCCGGCTGTACGCGGTGGACCTCCGGGAGCAGGCCGGAGCCGACCGTCCCGACTCCCGAGCCCTGGACCGGGTCCGGGCCCTGGCCCGGTACCTCGTGGAGCTCCACCGGGATCCCCGGGATCCGGACGGCTACACCCGGGACCTCCGGGACACGATCGGCCACGGGGAGGGAATCTTCGGCCTCGCCGACTCTTATCCGGCCGACGACCGGGTGGCACCTCCGTCCCGTCTGGAGTCGCTGGAGGTGGCCGCGGTCCGGCATCGGTGGAAGCTGGCGTCGGGGAAGGACCGAGCCCGCCGGACCCACGGGGATTTCCATCCCTTCAACCTTCTCTTCCGGGAGGGCACCGACTTCACCGTCCTGGATTGCAGCCGGGGGGGTGCCGGCGAGCCGGCCGACGACGTTACCTGTCTCTCTATCAACTACCCCTTCTTCGCCCTCCTGGAGCACGGCACCTTCACCG
>JAWVZJ010000172.1:0-6075 GCA_033722255.1 Thermoanaerobaculia bacterium
CGTCTCCATCGCGGAGGACCGTAGGGTCCGAGAGCGGGGCCGGAACGGGGGTTCACTCAAGCGCTCCTCACAGACTGTCAGAGGGCGCCTCGGTACGGCGTGCAGACGTGCACAGGCGCGGGCCCACGGCCAAAGATCACAAAGCCCGCGCCGTCCCCTGACGGCCCCGCTCTCGGACCCGAAGGGCCGGGCCAAGACCATCAACTGGTCCATCTTCCGATTTTCATCCCCATGAGTGCCCGAAGCAACGCGACGGGCATGCGTGGCTGCTAGCGGTCCATCAGCTTTTTCAAGCGATGACGCCGCTGCCACAGCCGCCAGAGGGTGGGGGAGAACCCCAGGGCCCCCACCAGGAGGACGGCCACGAAGAGCTGGAGGGCGGCCCCCAAATCCCCGGTCTTGGCCACCTCCCAGAGCGAGGTGGCCAAATAGGTGTAGACCAGGGCCGAGGGCATGAGGCCGATGCTGGAGGTGATCATGTAGGTCGACCAGGGGACTCCGGCCAGAGCCTGGCCGAAGTTCACGATGGGGAACGGAATCGGCACGAAGCGAATCCCCACCAGGCTCCAGAACCCGTGACGGACGGCGTAGGTCTCCACCTTCTCGAGCTGTTCTCCGAAGAGGCCGTGGATGAAGTCCTTCCCCAGCACCTTCGCCAGCTGGAAGCTGACCCCGGCCCCCAGGATCGTGCCCAGCCCGTTGAGTAGGGCTCCCTTCCCCAGGCCGAACACGATCCCGCCGGCCACGAGGAGGGGAGTGACCGGCAGCCCGATCGGGGCGATGATCGCGTAGGCCGAGACGTGGGCCAAGGGGGCCCACCAGGAGTGGCGCAGTTTCTCCAGCAGGGCGATGACGTAGGCCTTGTCCAGGAGCTGGCGCAGGGGAGTGAAGCGGAAGAGGAGGCCCCCGACCAGGAGGATCAGAAGGAAGAGACCGAACCGGACGGTCGTGCCCGTCGCGAACCGCGGGCGATCCCGGAGCTCGGGCGGCTCGTCGATTCCGGCCCGGAGCTTCCGGCGCAGGTCCTTCACGTCCAGACCCAGAACCCGGCCCGGGAGGGATTCGAGGGTGGCCAGGGACCGGGTCCACAGCCGCCGGGCGGTCTCCTCCCGGCCCGCTTGGTGGTGGTGGAGCCCGCCGGCCAGCCGGATCAGGGAGAGGCATAGGGCCTTCTCGTCCCCCTCGAGGCGCTGCCACGGCTCCTCCCACGCGACGAGGGCCTCGACGAACTCGCCCTCCCGGTAGGCCTCCAGCCCGGGTCGGAGCCTCTCGTCAATCGACACCGTCCCTCCCGGGATCCGCTCCGGTCAATCGAGAAACAGGAACTCCTTCATGTGCCGATCCAGGGTCTCCTGGGCCTTCGGGTCCATGAAGTTGAGCTGGAGCTCGTTGATCACCATCACCTCGGCCTTCTCCCACTCCTGCCAGCAGCGCCGGCAGACCGAGTCCAGGACCGTCTTCCCCAGGGGGCCCGGCACAGGGGGGGACTCCAATCCCTCCTTCTCCTCTCCGCAGCGGTTGCATTCTACGATTCGTGTCATGGTGGCGTGGGCCTCCTCGGCCCGGACTGTTCATGGGGCGTCTTCGGTCTCGACGAGGACCTCGCGGAAGTAGTCGATGGTGCGTTCCAGGCCCTCGGCGAGACCCACCCGGGGTTCCCAGTCCAGCTCCTCCCGGGCCCGTCCGATGTCGGGCTGCCGCACCTTGGGATCGTCCTGAGGAAGCTCCCGATGGGAGATCGGGCTGTCGCTGCCGGTGAGCTCCAGGACGATCTCCGCGAATTCCAGGACGGTCATCTCCCGGGGATTCCCGAGGTTGACCGGATCGTGGATCTCGGTCCCGTGGAGGCGCCAGATGCCTTCCACCAGGTCGCTGACGTAGCAGAACGACCGGGTCTGGCTCCCGTCTCCGAAGACGGTCAGGGGCTTGCCGGTCAGGGCCTGCTGGATGAAGGTGGGGACGACCCGCCCGTCCCGGGCCCGCATCCGGGGACCGTAGGTGTTGAAGATCCGGACGATGCGGGTATCGAGATCGTGGACCCGGTGATAGGCCATCACCATGGCCTCGGCGAAGCGCTTGGCCTCGTCGTAGACCCCCCGGGGACCCACCGGGTTGACGTTCCCCCAGTAGGTCTCGGGCTGGGGGTGGATCAGGGGATCGCCGTACACCTCGGAGGTGGAGGCGAGCAAGTAGCGGGCCCCGTGGGCCTTGGCCAGGCCCAGGGTCTTGTGCGTCCCCAGGGACCCGACCTTCAGCGTCTGGATCGGGAGCTCCAGGTAGTCGATCGGGCTGGCCGGAGAGGCGAAGTGGAGGACGCTGTCCACGGGCTCGTCCACGTGGAGCGGTGTGGAGACGTCGTGCTCGATGAATCGGAGCTCGGGGTCCTCGAGGAGACCTGCGAGATTCTGGCGGCGCCCGGTGATCAGGTTGTCCACACAGAGGACCCGATAGCCCTCTGATCGGAATCGGTGACAGAGGTGGGAGCCCAGGAAGCCGGCTCCGCCGGTGACGAGGACCGTGGGCACGGCTCAGGGCCCTCCCCCGGGGCCCTGCTCCCGATACCAATCGACGAAGCGCCCCAACCCCTCCCGGATCGGGACGCTCGGGGCGTAGCCCAGGAGCCGTCCGGCCTTGGAAACGTCGGCGTAGGTGATCGGGACGTCCCCTGGCTGGTCCGGGAGATACTGGATGTCGGGCTCCACCCCGAGCTCCTCGGCCAGCATCGCGACGAGGTCGCCCAGGGCCGTGGTCTCGGCGCCTCCCAGGTTGATGATCTCGAAATCCGGGGCCAGCTCCAGGGCGGCGACGACGCCGTCGATGATGTCGTCGATGTAGGTGTAGTCCCTGCGGCTGCTCCCGTCGCCGAAGAGGGGAATGCTCTCCCCCCGGGCCAGCAGATCGGTGAACTTGTGGATCGCCATCTCCGGGCGCTGGGCCGGCCCGTAGACGGTGAAGAACCGAAGGCAGGAGATCTTGAGATCGTAGAGGTGGTGGTAGTTGAAGCAGAGGAGCTCTCCGCTGCGCTTGGTGGTGGCGTAGGGGCTGATCGGACGGTCGATCTCGTCCTCCTCGGAGAAGGGGATCTTTTCGTTGATTCCGTACACCGAGGAGGAGGAACCGAAGACGAAGAGCTCGGGGCCGTGTCTCCGGGCCGCTTCCAGGAGTCGCATCGTCCCGATGCAGTTGACCTCCTCGTAGAGGACGGGCTCCCGGAGGCTGGGGCGGACCCCGGCCCGGGCCGCCAGATGGACCACGGCGTCGAAGCCGTCGGAGAAGAGGGCGTCGACGAGCTCCCGGTCCCGGATGTCCCCCTCCACCAACCGGTAGGTCTCCCTCTCCAGGAAGGGGGCCACGTTGTCCCGTTTCCGGGCCGGATCGTAGAAATCGTTGAAATTGTCCAGGACCGTGACCCGGTCGCCCCGATCCAGGAGCCTGCGGGTGAGGTGGGAGCCGATGAACCCGGCTCCGCCGGTCACGAGTAGGTGCATGGGTGGAATCCTCGTCGGTTGGTCAGGATGACGGGGGGGAGGAAGCGTCCCCCGGGGGAGGGGCGTCGTCGGAGGTGTCCTCGACCGATTCCTCGTAGCGCTTCTCGATCCCCTTTTTCTGTCGATTCCGGATCAGCCAGCGCAGGATCTTCGATTCATTGACCCCCACGATGATGTCCTCGACCGCCTGGTAGACCTGCGGATCGTTGATCATCCGGGCCGCCGTACCCTCTCCCTGGTTGAGCTTCCGGGCCACCTCGCTCAGGTTCTCGACGAGGGTCTCCAGCTCCCGGGAGACCCGATCTCCGTACTCCTCGTCCGTGAGGAGCTTCTGGGCCAGGCCGTCTCCATCCTCCAGATCGGAGGTCAGGGACTGGAGACTGGCCGCGGTCTCCCGGAGGTCGGCGAGAGTGGATCGGGTCTCCTCCTCGAGGTCCGGATCGTCGAGCATCGCCGGCAGCAGGCCCGGGCCGGTGTCGGCCTTGGCCAGGATGGAGTCGAGGCGGGTGACGGCGGAGGTCATTCGGTCGGCGAGCTCCCGGTCCTTGATCAGCCGGGGGAGCGGCCCTTCGGCTTCCTCCACGGTGGAGGCCAGCTGGTTGATCGAGTCCAGGGCCTCCCGCAGGGACTCGGTGAGCTTCTGGCCTTCCTGCTCGGTAGTGAGCTCTCCCACGAAGCCCTCGCCCCGGTCGATCCGTCCCAGGATGTTGCGGAAGGAGTGGGAGATGGCCACGAGGTTGTCCATGACGTCCTCGCCGGAGGCGATCAGCCTGTCCACGTTGGTGGCGGCCTCCGTGGGGATCCTTCCACCGGGTGGGATTTCCGGCTCGTTCATGGATCCGGACGTGATCTCGACGTACTTGTCCCCCAGGAGGCCCAGGGTCCGGATCCGGGCCCGGGAGTCCCGCCGGATCCTCTTCTCGTATCGGCTCTCCACGCTGACCTCGATCCGGATCTGCTCCTCCTCCGGCTCCTGCGGCAGATCGATCTCCTCGACGACCCCCACCGTGACTCCGTTGAGCCGGACGGGATTCCCCTCGTTGAGACCGGCCACGTTTCTCGAGGTCATGTAGTAGTCGTTCTTCCGGGCGAAGAGCCGACTCTGGTCTCCGATGAAGAAGACCCCGACGGCCAGGGCCACCAGGGCGGCGAGCACCATGAGACCGACCCGCAGCGGAGAGCGCTCACGGGACATCCTGGTCCTCCTCCCGCTTCCCGGCCACGAACCTCCGCACCCAGGAGGACTCGTCCTCGGCCTCGAGCTCGTCCCAGGTTCCGATGAACGCGAACCTGCCTTCGTGGAGAAACGCGATTCTGGAGGCCACGGCACGGGTCAGGGAGATGTCGTGGGTCACGATGACGGTGGTGGTGTCGACCTGCTCCCGGGCTTGGAGAATCAGATGGGCGATGGTGGCCGAGGTCATGGGGTCCAGGCCCGTCGTGGGCTCGTCGAACAGTATCACCTCCGGATCCAGGGCCAGGGACCGGGCCAGGGCGACCCGTTTCTTCATTCCTCCGGACAGCTCGGCCGGGACCTTTTCCTCGATTCCGGAGAGCTCCACCATCTCCAGCTTCCGCCGGACCTCCTGCGAGATCCGCTCCTCGTCCCAGTCGGTGTGTTCCCGCATGGGGAAGGAGATGTTCTCGGCCACGGTCATGGAATCGAAGAGGGCACCGCCCTGGAACAGCATGGCCACCCGGCGCCGGAGGGGATAGAGCTCTTCCTCGGTCAGGTCCGTGATCTCCCGTCCGTCGAACCGGACGCTGCCGCGATCCGGCTTCTCCAGACCGTTGAGCTGCCGGAGGGTGACACTCTTGCCGGAGCCCGATCGACCGAGGATGGCCAGGGCCTCCCCCTGGAGGAGGTCGAAATCCAGACCCTCGAGGACGGTCTTGCTCCCGTAGCTCTTCCTGAGATCCCGGACTTCGAAGACGGCGTCGCTCATCCCGAGAGCACCATGAAAAAGAGCTTGGTGAGGAAGAAATCGGAGATCAGGACCATGATCGAGGCCTGGACCACGGTGTCGGTGGTGGCTCGGCCTACGCCGTCGGCTCCACCCCGGACGGTGAGACCCCGATGACAGGCGATGATGGCGATGAAGTAGGCGAAGAAGAACGACTTGCCCACTCCGGACACGACGTCGGGTAGATCCAGGGCCGACAGGACGTCGTTGAGATAGAACCCGGCGGAGAGGTCGAGCTGCCAGACGGCGATCAGGAGGCCTCCGAAGATGCCCATGACGTCGCCCAGGATGGTCAGGGCCGGGAGCATCACCAGGGTGGCGGCCAGCTTGGGTACGACGAGTTTCTTGACGGGATCGGTGGCCATGGAGCGCATGGCGTCGATCTGCTCGCTGACCTTCATCGTGCCCAGCTCGGCGGTCATCCCGGCGCCGATCCGTCCCCCGACCACCAGGGCGATCAGGACCGGACCCAGCTCCCGGACCAGGGATTTCGAGACCACGGTGCCGATGTAGTACTTGACCCCGATTTCCGGGAGGCTGTAGGCGGTCTGAAGGGCCAGGACCATCCCGGTGAACAGGGTGGTGATGAAGGCGACGCCGAGGGAGCGGACCCCGATGAGCTC
>JAWVZJ010000173.1:0-6060 GCA_033722255.1 Thermoanaerobaculia bacterium
CCCTGTTCGCCCTGGACACCGGCATCGGATCCGGCTCCCTGCTGGTGGGCTGGATGGCCGAGACCACCGGCTACGGCTTGGCCTTCCGGGGGACGGCGCTCCTGGCCCTCCTATCGATCCCTTGGTTCCTCGCCTGCCGGCGGCTCTTCTTCCGGCGCTGATTCCCCGCCCCGACCCGGGAGGGCCAGGGGTCCGGTCTCCCGCTTCGCCTCCCGAACCATGGCCCGGACGTCCCCCAAGAGCTCGGAGGCGTCGTAGACGACCCCGTCCTTGATCGTATACCGGACACCCCCGACCCGGATCGGCTCGTTGTCGTCGGTGACCCGGATCCAGCCGGTCCCGTAGAGGACCTTCAGATTGGCCACCGGATTCTCCGGGACCACCAGCAGGTCCGCCAGCTTGCCGGGCTCCACCGAGCCGATCTCCCGGTCCATGCCCAGGGCCTCGGCCCCCATGGAGGTCGCCGACCGGATCACCTCCAGGGGATGGAAGCCCGCCTCCCGCAACAGCTCGAGCTCCCGGACGTATCCGAAGCCGTAGGTCTGATAGATGTACCCGGAGTCCGAGCCGGTGGTGACCCGGCCGCCGCGGTCCTTGTACTCGTCGACAAAATCCATCCACAACCGGTAATTCTCCCGCCAAGCCACCTCGTCCTCCAGGGACCAATCGAACCAGTAGGAGCCGTGGGAATCCCGATTCGGGCGGAAGAATTCCCACAACGATGGCAGGGTGTATTCCTCGTGCCACTCGGCCCGGTAGGCCCGCATCAGGTCTCGGCTGGCCTCGTAGATGTTGAAGGTGGGATCCAGGGTGAAATCCAGCTCCAGGAGCTCGCTCATCACCTCGTTCCACCGATCGCTTCCCGGAGGAGCCGCCTGCCGCCAGAGCCGGCCCGCCTCCTGGAAGCGGTGCTGCTCGTTGGCGTAGTTGTAGTCCACGGGGTAGTCCTGGACCACCCGGTCCGTGAACAGGGCCTCCGGAAGCCCGTACCAGTGTTCCATCGTGGTCAGTCCCCACCGGGCCGAATCCAACACGTCCACTCGCGTGACGTTGAGCTGCGCGTGGTGACAGGCCGTCCCCAGACCCCGGGCATTCGCCTCCTCGATCGCCGCCCTCATGATCTCCGGCCGATGGCCGAAGAACTTCACACCATCCGCCCCCTGCTCGGCCACCTCCCGGACCCAGGCCCGGGCCTGCTCCGGCTCGGTGAACGGCTCCTCCCGGCCGGAGCCGAAGAAGGTGTAGGCCCGGATCCGAGGGGCCGTGATCTCGTTGGCGGCGCTCCTCCGCTTGTGGTCCAGGGTCCACTCGAGGCCGTTTCCCGAGCCCGGGTCCCGGATCGTGGTGATCCCGTGTCCCATCCAGAGCTTGAAGACGTACTCGGCGGGCACCCCCTGCTCGACGCCGCCGATGTGGCCGTGCATGTCCACGAATCCCGGCAGGACGTACATTCCCCCGACGTCGATCTCCCGCCCGCCCTCGAGCTCCGGTCGGACGTCCGGCTCGACGGGAATCCCCGGGGGACCGACCGAGACGATCGAGTCGATCCGGTCTTCCTCGATCACGATGTCCACGGGACCGTAGGGAGGAGCGCCGGTGCCGTCCACCACGGTGGCTCCCCGGAGGATCAGTCGAGAATAGGGCCCCTCCCCCCGGTTTCGGGGGGGTGCCGGCTCGATCGAGGAGGCCGCCTCCCCGCTCTCGGTTTCCTCCGGGGCGGATTCCGCCTGGAGTGCCAGTGCCGATCCCGCCACCAGCCACCAGATCAGGACCACCGGCCAGCATTTCGAGGTGAGGCTTTTCAACGTACAGCTCCTCCTGAGGGATTCATGATCGGTTCGAGGCGATTCACTCCACGGTATCAACAGACTCCGAGGACAGGACCCCGATCGGCGAATCAGACCTGAGTCGCTCCTTGTCAGAGGCTGGTCCCTTGCTGTTATAGTGAATCGATACTGGTTTTCTCGATATTCATCGATGCTGCGGCGGAGGAGTGAGTGCACCATGGCCGAAGTCACCGCAAAGCCCGAAGACAGCCCGAACCGATCGTCCCGGAGTCGCTCCGATCGAACCGTACGCTCCCTCCAGGGGCTCGGCCCGGGGTTGCGCCGGCTCCGACATGAGCGGAGCTGGAGCCAGCGGGTGCTCGCCGAAGAGGCCGACATCAGCCCCACCAACCTCTCGGCCTACGAGCGCGAGCGCCTGATGCCCTCGACCTTCACTCTGGGCAAGGTACTCGACGCCCTGGACCGGGATCTCGACGACCTCTGTCGGGCCATGCACGCCGCCCGAGCGGAAGGGGGAGAGGAGGGTCTCCTGGACGAGAAGCACACCGTGGTCGAGGTCAAGCTCAAGCGACACGGAGGAACCCAGGAACCCCTCGCCGAGTGGGAGCTCCCCGGAGAAGAGCACGTCCTGGTCCTCTCGTACCGCTCGAAACCGGGCAAGGCCGACGACGGAAAGAATCCCACCACGGGCTGAGGGTGGTAGCGAGTCTCACTGCAACCGTCTGAGAAGCCCTTCCACGATCATCAGGAAGGCCTCTTCCTGCTCGGGCTCCCCCTTCTCGATCACGGCCAGGCAGCCCAGATCGTCGAAGGTCTCGTGAAGGAGCCTGGCCGGATGAGCGGAGCTCACCACGATCCGCTTGCAGTCCAGTCCTTTCTCGATCGCCCTCCGGACGAGATCGTCTCCGTTCATCCCGGGCATCTGCCAGTCCACCAGGAGAAGATCCAGATCTTCCGGGATCCGCTCCAGCGCCTCCTCCGCCGAACCCACGGAATCCACGGCGATCCGATCCTCGAAGTGCTGCTCGAGCTTCCGGCGGAGCAGCGCCGCCTGTAGTGGCGAATCGTCGACGACGAGGACCTTCAGGACCTTGGTGGACATCTCGGCTTCCGCCGGGAAGTCTATCAACGAACGAGGCCGAAAACCGTCCTCCAGGAATCCCTCCGGCCCGACCTCTGGACCTGCCGCGAGGTACCGGGATCGCATCCCTGAATACCCCGGAACGACGCCGGGGCCTGACTACATGAAAGACATGCCTGCCTGGTAGGATCCCCATCTCCACACGATGCCCCGATTTCTTCGCGTATCGCTCTTTCTGGTCACTCAAGCGATCCTCTGCCTCGCGGTCCTGGAGATCGGTCTGAGAGTGGCCAGCCGCTTCTCCCCCGATCTCGCCAGTCTTCTCTACCTTCCCGAGGTCCGGACCGACCTGGAGGAGTTCGACACGACCGAGGAGTTGATGGAGGGGAATCCCATGGGTTTCGTCCCCGGTGCCGTACGGGGAGGATTCGTCCTCAACTCCCGGGGCTTCCGAACAGAGGAATACACGGGACGCCGGGATCCGGACGGGTTTCGTCTCCTCGCCCTCGGCGACTCCTTCACCTTCTCCTCTGGAGGAGTTCCGTGGCGATACGGATGGCCCGAGGTACTGGAGGATCTCCTGGACCGGGAATCCCGGAGATCCGTGGAGGTCTTCGCCCTGGGAGTGCCTGGGGTCGGCCCCCGGTTCGAGAAACGATTGTGGGAGCTCGAGGGTCGACGCCTCCGCCCCGATCTGGTCGTCCTCGCTTTCTTCGTGGGAGACGACTTCCTCGAGGAGCCGGGCGTCGACTCGGAGATCTCCGGTGTCCCACCCCTCCTCCGAGTCTGTACAACCTGCCGGCTGGCCCGGAACCTCTGGCGCATCGAGCAGGAGCGACAGCGTGTCGGAGGCTGGCCCGAGCTCGAGACCGAAGCCCCAGAAGACCGTCCGCCGGGGACGGAGATCGAGGCCTATCTCTCAAAGTACGACCCGCTACGGCCGACCTTCAGCGAGGAGAGCTACCTGCTGCTGGAATGGGAGCGATCCCGGATCTGCCGCCCGGCTCACAGGGAGGAGTTCGATCGGATGTTCCGGGCCACCACCGCCGTGATCCGGGACCTTCACCACTCCGTTCGCCGCCAGCGAGCCCGGTTCCTGGTTCTGATCATCCCCGACGAGTATCAGATCGATCCGGACCTCCGTCGGAGGATGATGGAGGCCCACGGGTCCTCCCATGGACAGCTCTCGGTCGGTCTTCCCCAGAGGCGACTCCGCGAGTTCCTGGAACGGGAGGAGATCCCGTACCTGGATCTCCTCCCGGTACTCCGCCGGGCCGGCCTCTCCGAGAGACAGTACCGACTCCAGGACACCCACTGGAACATCGAGGGGAACCGCACCGCCGCCCGGGCACTGGCCAGCGATCTCCTGACCCGAGGATGGCTCCAGCGATGAGCGCCGCACCCGGAACCCCGCCGATCCGAGACCGAGCCGCAGCCGGTCCCCTTCGTGTCCTGATCGCCGGTTGCGGGTATGTGGGTCGTGCCCTGGCCCAACGCCTCCTCGATGATGGATCCACCGTCTTCGCCCTCCGGCGAAGCCCCGGAGGGCTGGAGCCGCTGGCGGGCCGGGAAGGGGAGCTCCACCTCCTGTCGGCGGATGTCACCGACCCGAACAGCCTCGAGGGTCTGCCTCCGGACCTGGATTCCGTCGTCTACTCTGTCTCGGCGGGTGATCGGTCCGACGGCGCCTACCGCCGAGCCTACGTGGAGGGTCCCGGAAATCTTCTGCAGGCCCTGTCCGACGCCGGGTCTGGATCTCGCCGCTTTCTCTTCACCTCGAGCACCGGGGTCTACGGACAGGAGACGGGGGAGTGGGTGGACGAAGAAACTCCGGCCGAGCCCCGGGGATTCTCCGGAAGACGATTGCTCGAGGGGGAGCGTCTGGTCCGGGCGCGTCACCCGGGAAGCATCGTCGTCCGTTTCGCCGGAATCTACGGACCGGACCGGACCCGCCTCATCGACAGGGTCCGGGCCGGAGAGGCCCGCTGCACGGAAGGAGATTCGATCTGGACCAACCGGATCCACAGGGACGACTGTGCGGGAGCCCTCCATCATCTGCTCTCCCTGGAAGATCCCCGGGATCTCTATCTGGGAGTGGACGACGAGCCGGCCGATCGCTGCCAGGTCTACCGATGGATCGCCCGGCGCCTCGGTGTCCCGCTCCCTCCCCGAGTCTCTCGCCCTCCAAACGGGGGTCGCCGCCGATCGAACAAACGGTGTCGAAATGCCCGTCTTCGGGAGTCCGGGTATCCTTTCCTCTACCCGACCTACCGCGAAGGGTACGGTTCCATTCTGGGCTGAGCCGGCGAGCGCTTCCCTCGGAAGGCGGCACCGAACCCGGCGGGCCCGCAACGGGCACCGAAGAGGTTCTCCCAGTATACTCCGGAACCCTGGACCGAGACCGATTCCAAATTCGACCGAGCCTGGATAGCCTGGACTCAGTGCGCCTCGATCCAAGCACCCGGAAGGGTTCGCTCATGACCGCCCTCGTGGTCCGGTTGATGGACGGATTTCTCCGGCTCTTGGCCCGGACCTGGCGGTTGGAGTTCGTCCGGGGAGAAGAGCTTTTCGAGGAGTTCCTGGACTCGGGCGAGCCGATGATCGTCTGCCTCTGGCACAATCGGATCATCCCGGGAGCCGGGCTCTACCTCCGGCGAATGGTTCCGAGGGGCCTGGACCTCACCCTCCTGACCAGCGCCTCCCGGGACGGCGAGCTCGCGGATCGCTTCTTCCGACTCCACGGTAGCCGGGTCGTCCGGGGCTCCTCCAGCCGTCGAGGGGCCCGGGCCCTTCGCCGCGTGGTTCGAGCCGTCCGTGGACAGGGGTCCTCCCCCGTGGTGATCCCCGACGGACCGAAGGGGCCTCCCTACGGTTTCAAGGACGGCACCGTGGGAATCTCTCGACTCACGGGAATTCCGGTTCTCGGCGTCGGTCTGGCCTCGGATCGGTTCCGGGCTCTGGGAACCTGGGATCGGATGATTCTCCCCGGGCCCTTCTCCCGGGTCGTCGTGGCCGCGGACCGGCTGGAGGGGGTTCCCCCGGACCTCTCCCGGGAAGAGATGGAGCCGCACCGGGCGAGATACGAGAGAGGCCTGATGGAGCTGACCCGTGAGGCCGAGAGGGCGATCGGAATGAAGGATCCTCTCTCGTGGGACGCAGACTCCGGAGGCCGGGCTGCGGACGGGGGGGACC
>JAWVZJ010000174.1:0-6050 GCA_033722255.1 Thermoanaerobaculia bacterium
AACCCGCCTCCCGGACCCGGAGCTCGGACCCTACGGCCCTCCACGGTAGAGCGCTCCTTCGGTTCAAGAACCACGATAGTGAGGTCCCTGAGGACGGCCGTTGCCAGGGGGCTGAGCACGGGACTTCCGACCGGGTACCCCCAACCTCACGCGGGAGTGTCCCGCGCGCACCGCAGGCGCCGGCCACAGGACTCCCTTTTCCACATAGCCGGCGCCGGTCCCTGGTACGACCCACGTCCTGGCGGACGCGGGTACCCCGCGCCCTCAGGGACCGACCCAGTCTTGGAAATGGTCCTACTGTCCAGCTGCCACCAGGAGCTATTTTCAGAGTAGCCCCACATGCACCTCGCGTTGCTCGTTGCACTCAAGAGGATGAGGATGGGGGGCTGACCATTGGATGGTCCTGGGGGCGGTTCCGCGTCCTGGGGCGCTTCCCGCGATCGAGTCTTCGGTCGGGATGGCCCTATTTTCCGAGTAGCACCGTACATGCAGGCCCGAGACGCCTCGGCGGTGGTGGCACGACCTGTGCAATCACATCTCACGCAGGACGTGATCTCGAAGCACCGATCGACGACAAGGAGAAAGGCGCCATGAACTGGGATCAGATCGAATCCAACTGGAAGCAGGTCAAGGGTCGCTTCCGACAGAAGTGGGGGAAGCTGACCGGGAACGACCTGGAACAGGCCGCCGGAATCCGAGACCGCCTCACAGGCGTGCTGCAGAAGCGGTACGCCCTGGCCAAGGACGAGGCCGAGAGGAAGCTGGACGAGTTCATCCGCTCCCTGGAATCCCCCGAAGAGGAGCCCGAGGGAGGGGAGAGATCGGCCCGGAGACCGGGCCGTCGTTCTCCGACCTCCGAGCGGTGACCACGATCCGGTCCTCGGAGACCGGTTCTCCTTTCACCGAAAGCTTCCCGAGGAAGGCCGCCGCTCCGATCTCCCGGGATATCCAGCCGACGGAGACTGCGCCTGCGGTCGGTTCAGGGCGGCAATCCTCACGGACCATGAGCTCCGGTCCAGGAACTCTCTGACCTCCTCCAGGGGACGGGAGTTCAGCTGCCGAACTGCCTGTCCCTGGGGTCCCCCGGGAGCCGGACCGCGGAACCATCTCGGTCCGGTTCGGCCTCTCGACCAGCCCAACGCCGGATCGGGGACCAGCCCGGGATCCGGCTCTTCGAGCTGCAGCAGCGAGGCGGGAGTGCCGTCCCTCCGACAGGCACATCGTTCCCGGGCATGGTTCTTGCTCTTTCTTTTGAGTGGGATCAGCTGCGCCGATTCGAGAACATCGGATGCCACCTGCTGTCGCACGCGCACTCTCACGTCCATTCCAAACCGCCGAAAGGAGCTCCACCATGACCATGACAACCGTCTCGAGCCTCAACCGTTCCCTGGAGAAGGCACAGATCTGGCTCAAAGACCTGCAGAAGATCGGGCATCTCCGGGACGAGTCCCAGGCCTACTCGGTCCTCCGGGCGGTGCTCCACGTGCTCCGGGATCGCGTCACCCCGGACGAGGGTGCCGACCTGGGCGCCCAGCTCCCCCTCGTCATCCGGGGCCTGTACTACGAGAACTGGAAACCCTCCCGGGCCCCTGCGTCCTATGACGAGCTGGACGAGTTCTACGGTCGGATCCGGGGCGAGCTCCGGGGTGGCACCGATGTGGATCCCGCTCACGCCTTCCGATCCGTGGCCCGGCTCCTGGACCAGAAAATCACGGCCGGGGAGATGGACCAGATCCGGGAGATGATGCCGGAAGCGATCCGGGAGATCTGGCCGGAACGGGAGAACGAGACCGCCTGAAATCCCGACAGCTCGACGGCCGGGAGTACCCCCGGGATCTTCCCTGTCCCCTCGGCCCGAGGAACAGAGTGTAGGGGGCCTCGGCTCGAGCCTCTCCAGCGGCCCCGTTGGATTCGGGCTCCTGTTATCCTCCCCCTCCGTGCGCGCTCTCCCTCTCGCTGTCCTCCTCTCCCTCCACCTCCTCTCCGGCCCGGTGAGCCCGGCCGTCTCCCCTTGGTCGAGCCACGAGCCGGTGTCGGTCCGGCTCGTGGCTCCCTACCGAACCGCTCCCTCCCGAGGGACTCTTTGGCTGGGGTTCGAGGTGCACCTCGACGAGGGATGGCACATCTACTGGAAGAACAGCGGCGATGCCGGCTATCCGCCGGTCATGGAGCTCGAGGCGAGGCCGGCTCTTGAGGGAGCGAAGCTCCTCTTTCCAGCCCCTCGCCGTTTCCCGGTGGCCGGGGGGCTCGTGGCCATCGGCTACGAGGATCGCGTCATCTATCCGATCCGGGCCCGGCTTCCACCCTCCGAGGCCGAGACCCTGGAGGTGACCGGATCCTTCGACTACCTGGTCTGTGAGGAGGATTGCATTCCTTTCCACGACGAGCTCTCCCTCCGACTGCCCCTCGGCGAGTCCTACCCGGACCCCGAAATCGAGAGTCGGCTGGAGACCTGGAGGGCTCGGTTACCCCGGCCGATCGAGGAGCTACCGACGGTCGACACCCGGCTCACCCTGTCCGGGGACGAGCTCGTCCTGGACGTCGTGACCCCCGACGACGAGGCCCCCGGGGCTCCGGAGCTCTTCCTGGAGCCGGTCCAGGGAGTGGAGTTCGGGGAACCCCGATCGCAATCCGGACCCACGGGGCTCCGGTTTCGGGTATCCCTCTCGCCCCGGGACACCGAGGTGGGACTTCCCCACGGCTCGAAACTCTCGTACGTGCTGACCGGCCTCCGGGGGGAAGAGAGCCTCCTCGCCGTGGAAGCGACGAACAGGATTCCCGCTCCCGTTGGCGAGACCGCCTCCCCGGAGGTGGAGACGATCGCCTCCACCGATCTCGTCCGGGAGGGCCTACTCCTGGGTCTCTCCCCCTCCGTCTTGGCCCTCCTGGGCCTTCTCGTTCTCCTCACCCATCGGGAGATCCGGGACGAGCTGGGAGCGCTGTCGGAGATCTGGCCCTTCGCCGCCGGTGCCTTCGCCGGATTCCTCACCCTCTGCTTGGGCTTTCGTCTCTGGAACCTCGGCGGATTGCCGACTCCGTTCGCCACTCCCTGGGTCGTCGTCGCCGGAACTCTCCCCGCTCTCGGGCTGACCCTCTGGCTCTGGCTCGGGCACCCGTCGCGGATTCGCCACCCGCGATCGATGACCCGGGATCTGGGCTCCGGGTTCCTGGCTCCTCTACTGGCCCTCCCCTGGATGCCGGCCGCGGGCAGTCTGGCCCCTCTGGCCTCCGGTCGGGGCACCGTCACCGAAGCGGCGACGACGGCGGCGGGATTCGCCGCTCCCTTCCTGGTGACCGGGGCTCTGGTCACCTGGCTCGGGGGCCGGGAGACCTCCGGAAGGCGGTCCCGGTGGGAGGACGCCCTCGGGTTCCTCGCCTCGACCACGCTGATCTGGGTCTCCTATCGACTCCTGGACCTTCTCCCGACGGACCGTGTGGCCTTCGTCCAGCTCACCTGGCTGGGAACGGGCCTCTCCGCCCACCTGGGAACCGTGTCGAAGCGGACCCGGGCTGCCTGGATCGCCCTCACCGTGGTCCTCGGTGGCGTCTCCGTCTTCGTCGCCCTCTCCTGAGATCTTCTCTCCGACCGGGCGGGACGCCATGACCGACCGGTCACGGGAAATGGTCGCCGGGAAGCCAGACCACGGGTCCGTCCCGGAGCGACGAGTCCTGGCCGTTTCGGTCCCGTAGACTCCAGCCCCGGAAACCGGTCTCGTACAATGGAAGGTGACGCGGTTCCCGATCCGGGACCGTCCCCCCGGGATCGACCCGATCCACGGTCAACCACTCATCGACACGGAGGTCTCTTCTCCATGCGCTACGGACGTACCCTCGTCGCCTGCCTCAGCCTGCTCGTCGGAACCTGCACCGGGACCGCCGCCGCCGGCGTCTCCGTCGGAGAGACGGCCCCGGACTTCACTCTCCCGGATCTCGACGGCCAGGAGCACTCTCTGGCCGACCATCGGGGTCGGCTCGTCGTACTGGAGTGGGTGAACCCCAACTGCCCCTTCTCCGAACGGCACGCTCGAGAGGGCACCATGATCGATCTCGTGGACCACCATCCCGACCTGGTCTGGCTCGGAATCAACAGCACCGCCGAGGATCACCGAGACTACCTGACACCGGAACAGCACGCCGAGTACAACACAGAGCACGGGATCGACTATCCGATCCTCTACGACGTCACCGGCGAGGTCGGGCACGCGTACGGAGCCAAGACCACGCCCCATATGTTCGTTATCGACGAACAGGGCAAAGTGGTCTACGCCGGAGCCATCGACGACGACCCCTACGCCCGGTCGGACTCCCGGACGAACTACGTGACCGGAGCCCTGGAGGCTCTGGAACAGGGCCGGAAGCCGGAACCGTCCTCGACGAAACCCTACGGCTGCAGCGTCAAGTACGGGGGTTGAGTCGCCCAGCTCCATTCCGAACATGGGTCCATCCCGATCGAAGACTCCCCAGCGGAAAGTCCTCCGACCCAGGGTCAAATGCCCCGAAGCAGGCATGCGCGGGTGCTATGAAGAGGGGCCCAGGAGTCTGGGGCAGGCGCGGTGAAAACGCCCGCCGGCGATCATCGGGAGGCCGGGGTCAGAAAGGCCCTCCCATCTCCAGGATCGTCTGCTTCTTCTTGACCCCGAGCCCGACGCCGTCCCCCAGGGGGAGAAGGACCGAGTCCAGCTGAGGATGGATCATGAAGTAGGGATTGAAGCGGCGGATGGCGTCGGCCACGGGGTCGTCCTCCGGAGGATCGGCCACCCGCCCCTTCCACAGCAAGTTGTCCACGGAGATCATCCCCCCCACCGCAACCCGGGGTAGGGTCAAGTCCAGATATCGGCGGTACTCCTCCTTCCGGGCGTCGAGATAGACGAGATCCCAGGGACCGGAGAGGTCCGGCAGCACCTCCAGGGCCTCTCCGGCGATCAGATCCACCCGCTCGTCGACCCCGGCCCTCTTCAGGTATCCCCGGGCTCTCTCCAGTCTCTTCTCGTCCGGGTCGATAGAGGTGATCCGCGCCGTGGCCGAGCCCCGGGCCAGACATAGCACGCCGTATCCGATGGCGGTCCCGACCTCCAGGATCCGATCCGCCTCCCGGAACCGCGCCAGCAGCGTCAGCAACCGGCCCACCTCCGGATCGGAGATCGGGATCCCCTCCTCCTCCGCAACCTCCTCCATCTCCCTCAGGAGAGGATCCCGGGGTGGGAGGAGATCCTCCAGGTACCGGGCCTGCTCGGCCCGGACGATGGTCCCGGGACCTTCTTTCAACCCCGGCTCCGGTCCCGGGTGTCGTCTCCGTCCTCCGGGGATTCGTCGTCCGGGCTCTCGCCGCCCGCTCCGTCCCGGTCCCCGTCGGGCCCGGAATCCGGCTCCTCCGAAGACTCGTTTCCGGTCTTCTGCTTTCCGGGAGGCCCGGACTCGAGGTCGGCGTAGGGACCGGGCTCACCCTCGTTCAGGTCCAGGACGATCGAACGTCGAGAGGGGAGCGCCGGTACCGGCTCCAGGGGAGTCCACTCTTCGATCGTCTCCCCCTCCTCCTCCACGTCCTCGATCCGGTACCAGTGGGCCTCCTCCAGGCTCACCTCGAGCCGGAGTTTCCCGTCCTCCGGCAGGGGCCGGAAGGTCTCGGTGGTCCAGAAGTTGTAAAGGCGCACCTCGCTGGTCTCCCCCGGGGGGAGGGCCTGCATGAAGAGCTGGTTCCTGTAGACCGGGAGGGGCTCTCCGTTGATGCTCACCCGGAATCCGAGCTGGGATGCGATCTTCTCCCCCCGATTGGCCACCTCGGTCCGGAGCTGGACCAGGGTCCCGGGTCCAGGCGTTTCCGGGGTGACCGAGATCTTCTCCAGAGCGAGGGGCGGGGCGGTCTCTTCTCCGGGTTCCTCCTGGGCACCGGCGCGGGCCGGCACGAGACCTGCGAGGAGCACGAGAGCCCCCAGAATCGAGATCGAGAAGGGTCGGAAATGCGCTTGTCGTTCGGGCACGGCGTTTACCTCGGGTTCAGCGGGGATCGATCGTGAGCACGGGGCCGGACCGGCCGGCCGGTCGGAATTCCA